>CAYWMO010000015.1:0-8490 GCA_964459625.1 uncultured Gammaproteobacteria bacterium
AAATTAAAAATTGAGAAATTGGTTTTTGGCGGACAAGGCTTAGCTCGTCACGAGGGTAAAGTTTATTTTATTTGGAATGCTTTACCTGGAGAAGAAGTGGAAGCGGAACTTACCAAACAAACCAAAACATTTTGCGAGGGTGAAGCGGTTAAGATTATTGAACCGTCGCCTTATCGCAAAAATTCCAAAGAAGACCATTATATGTCATGCAGCGCGTGGCAGATTTTGGATTTTGCCCAGGAAAACGCTTGGAAAAGATTTGTGGCCGAAGAAGTGTATCACAAATTAAGTGGGTTGAGTTTGCAAAATTTGCCGGAAATCGCTTATGAAGAAGGAGAAGATTTTAATTATCGCAATAAAATGGAATATCATTTTATAGAGGAAAACAATGAAATAAAATTGGCCTTTTTTGCTCGCGGAGGCCTGAAATTATTGGCTTTGGACAAGGGTTGCGTTTTGGCCAAAAAAGAAATAAACAAAGCGGCAGAAGAAATAGTTGTCTGGTTAAATAGTATAAAAGCGCCTATAAGAGCTTTGAAAAATCTGGTACTGCGATTTGATGGAGAAAAAACTTTGGCCGGTTTGATTATACGAGAAAAAATTAAATTTGTGAGTTTGCCAAAACTCAATAAAAATTTAGCTGGTTTTCATATTTATTTTGCCGACCCTTACAAACCGAGCAATTGGTTACCGGAAAAGATGAGTTCTTTGGGCGAAGAATTTTTAACCGCCAAAATCAATGGTAGGGAATTGCGTTATGGACTTTTGAGTTTTTTCCAAATAAACGAAAATATGTTTAAAAAAGCCCTTCACGACATGTCACAGTTCGTGGAGGATGGAAAAGAAATAGTGGATTATTATTCCGGAGTAGGTACTATCGGTCTCGGATTGAATAAAAAAATTAAAAAAGGAACACTGGTAGAAAGTAATCCTGAAGCCGCAAAATTTGCCAAAGAAAATATTTTGAAAAATAACGTTCAAAATTTCGAAGCTGTTTGCGCTCCGGCGGAAAAAATGATTGATTATATTACCAAAGATAAAATAGTGATAGTAGATCCTGTACGCGCCGGATTACATACGCGTTTGATTAAAAAAATTCTCAAAGAGCGTCCGGAAAAAGTGATTTATTTGTCTTGTGATATTTCTACCCAGGCGCGCGATTTAAAGTATTTTTCCGCTTTGTACAGCGTAAAATTTCTAAAATTATACAATTTTTTTCCAAAAACGCCCCATATCGAGGCCTTGACTGTTTTGGAGCTTAGTAAAGCCAAATAAAGGGACTTGCCAAGAGCGAATTTTGGGTGTATAATGAAGAATAAATGCGGTTATTTTAGATAAATAATTTATATTTTGTTTTTTATGGAAGAAAAAATTACTAAAAAAATAGTCAATTTTTTGATTTCCGCCGGTATTTTTATTTTGGAAATGTTAAAAGTGGCGGTTTTGGCCGGTATTACCATCGCACTTATTCGTTATTATTTGTTTAAACCTTTTTATGTAAAAGGTGCTTCCATGGAACCGAATTTTCATGAAAAAGAATATTTGATTATTGATGAATTGTCTTATAGGTTTCGTGAAGCCGTACGTGGAGAAGTTATAGTTTTTCGTTATCCCGACGATCCGAAAGAATATTTTTTGAAAAGAGTTATAGGTTTACCGGGAGAAACAGTAAAGGTACAAGGAGGAAAAGTTTATATTTTTAATAAAGAAAATCCGGAAGGTTTTGAATTGAACGAAACCTATCTTCCCGCCAACTTAAATACCGAAGGAGAAAGAACTTCTAAAGTCGGAGAAAATCAACTTTTTGTTTTAGGCGATAATCGTCCGAACAGCTTTGATTCCAGACGATTCGGTCCGATAGATCAAAGTTTGGTGGTTGGACGCGCCTGGCTTCGCGGCTGGCCGTTAAATAAATTGGCTATTTTTACCACTCCTTAATTTTTTTAAATTTAGTTTATGATTTTGAAAAACAAAAAAAATAAAAAAGAAAATATCAAAAAGCCGAAAGCAGAAAAAACAAAAAAGATTGAAGATTCCAAGACTGCTGAAAAAAATAAAAAAACCTGGGCCGCTTTACGAGGGATGCACGATATTTTACCTAAAGAAGAAAAATATTGGAAAACTATGTATAACACGGTTGCTAAATTAGCCGAATACATGCAGTTTTCACGTATAGAAACTCCTATTTTGGAAGAGGCCTCTTTATTTGTGCGTTCAATTGGAAAAGGCACGGATGTGGTGGAAAAAGAAATGTATTTGTTTGAAGACGGCGACGGAACCAAAGTTTGTTTGCGTCCGGAGGCAACCGCCTCAGTAATGCGCGCTTATGTGACTGATGGCTTGTGGAATAATCCCCAGCCGGTCAAAATGTGGTACTGGGGACCAATGTTTCGTCACGATAGGCCGCAAGCGGGACGTTATCGTCAATTTACTCAAGTTGGTTTTGAAAATATAGGAGTTTTGGATCCGGCGGCCGATGCGGAGATGATTTTGATAGCTTATAATTTTTACAAAGATTTAAATTTGCCGGTTGAAATACATATTAACAGTATAGGTACTCCGGAAGAACGTGAACGATATAAAAATGAACTGCTCAATTATTATCGCACCAAAAAAAGTTATTTGTGCGAGGATTGCCGCAGACGAATGCAAAAAAATCCGTTGCGTTTGTTGGATTGTAAAGAAGAACAATGCCAAGGAGTCAAAGAAGAAGCGCCACAAATAATTGATTGGCTTTCGGAAAATTCCAAGAGTTATTTTATGAAAGTTTTGGAATACTTGGATGAACTTGGAATTCCTTATGTTTTACGCCCATCTTTGGTGCGCGGTTTGGATTATTATACCCATACTGTTTTTGAAGTTTATCCGGTAAGCGGAGAAGGGGCAGCACAAAGCGCTTTGGGAGGCGGTGGTAGGTATGATTTATTAGCTGAAGAGCTAGGGGGAAAAAGTACTCCGGCTGCAGGTATGGCCTTGGGTATTGATCGCAGTGTTATTTACATGAAAGATTATTACCAACAAAATCAATTACGCGTGGAAAAAGAGCCTTTTGACATATTTTTTGCTCAACTTGGCGACCGGGCCAAAGGCAGGGCTATGAAAATTTTGGAAGAATTGCGTCAAAGTAATATAAAAATTGCTTTTAATCTATATAAAAATTCTTTAAAAACCCAATTGGACATAGCCAATGATTTAAAAGTTCCGTATGCTTTGATTTTGGGTCAAAAAGAGGTGCAAGAAGGAACGATTATAATCCGAGATATGGAAAGCGGTATCCAAGAAATAGTGGATCAAAAGAAGATTGAAAACGCATTAAAAAAGAAACTCAAAAAATTTGACGAGTTAGCCAAATAAGTATATAATAAAAAAGGTCAAAAAGGTCGTTTTTTGACTAAGTTTTAATAAATTAATCAAATACTTTAGAAAGAGAGGTGAATTTCTGTGTCAGAAATTAAAAGAAAGAAAAATGAATCTTTTGAGGCGTTCATGCGCCGTGTAAAAAAGCGCTGGCAACAATCCGGAAAGATTTTACAAGTTAAAAAAATTCAATTTAACGCAAAGAAACCGAATAAAACATTGCGCAAAAAAAGCGCTTTGCATCGTTTGGAAATGGGCGAAAAAATCGCTTATCTTAAAAAAATCGGACGCATGCCCGAGGAAAAAACTTTCCGCAGATAAGGGTATGACGGCTTATTATTTATCATTGAAACCATGCTGCAACTGATAAATAAAGAACAAATTACAAAATTGAAGACCGCCACTAAAGGAGGGATATTGTTAGTGGCGGTTTTGTGTTTTTTGGTTTGTTTGTTTTCTTATAGTTTTGTCAACGCGCAAGTTGATACCGGCTTATCTTATGCTGAACAAACCGGCTTACCAACGACAGATATCAGAGAAATAGTCGCCAATGTTATTCGTGTGGCTTTGGGATTGCTCGGTATTATCGCCGTAGTTATTATTCTTTACGGCGGATGGCTTTGGATGAGTGCCGGAGGTAATGAAGAACAAATTGCAAAAGCGAAAAAGGTCTTATTAAATGGTATTGTGGGTTTGTTGATAATACTTAGCGCTTACAGTATTGTTTTGTTTGTCATGAAAATGTTGGGTATTGGTGAAGGCGGAGGAACGGGGGATAACGGCGGCGGTTCCAACCAAATAGGTACGGCCAATATGTACGGCTCCGGAGCATTAGGTGAAGTTATTAAAGATCATTATCCTATCAGAAACCAAAAAGATGTTCCGCGCAATACAAAAATAGCCGTGACATTTTACATGCCGATAAGCACCAGCAGTGTTGCCAATCCGGATACTACTCTCAAAGATACTATTAGGTTGGTGGCATTGATACCTTCATCAACCGCCAAAAACGGTATTGAAGAAAAAACCTATGACGAAGGGGCGAAAGTTATTTTTTTCGAAACGATTTCCAAAGAAGATGTCAATAAAAAAGAAGTTTATACCTTGGTTATTTCACCTAATGTTTTGTTAGGTAGTAGCCAGCAAAAAATCAATTACGCGGTTACGATAAGCTCCGGTGTTTTGAAAGAAAACGGCAAATCTGTTTTTGAAAACAGCCGGGGAACCAAATTATATCGCTGGTATTTTACTTGTGATACGATAAACGATGAAAAACCTCCGCATGTTGTCGGGGTTTATCCCAGAAGTTCCGATATTGACATTCCCAAAAATTCGGTTATCCAAATAAATTTTGATGAACCCATGTTTCCAAACGGTCAGGTTGGTTTTGAACAACTGCCGGAAACTGATTATTACGTTGATAAAACCAATATTGATCCGATTGTTTATTTAAAAAGCGGTAACAGTACCGTCCCGCAAGGTTATTTTGAAATTTCCAATCAATATAGAACACTAGAATTTATTTCCACTGACAAATGCGGCGCCAATGCTTGTGGTAGGCCGATTTATTGTTTACCGGTCTGCGACAAAGCCGGATCTACTTGTCAAAAAGACACTTATCAGATTTTACTGCGTGCCGCTTCCGTTAGTGGAGCTGAAAATAAGCCGAAATTTTATTCCGAAATTTTGGACGGTTTTGCCGATCTTTCCGGAAACGCTTTGGACGGGGACAATGACGGAGAGGTTGATAAAAATAAAATAATTTTGCCTTTTTCCGAACAATCCAAAGGGCCGGACAATTATTTTTGGAGTTTTAACATTAATAACAATATTGACGCCACTTCGCCGAGAATTGAAAATTTGACTATCGGTCCGGAAAGACAAACCGTATTAGCCAACGAAGCTTTGAAAATTTCTTGGAGTAAAACCATGAGATTGTCTTCTTTGTATAAAGACGGAATCTCCTTGAGAGAATCGCCGGTTCAAAACGAACGCACCGGATTTGTGCCGTCTTCTATAAATGACGAAACCGGAAAAACAATTACGGAAATTTTGCATGATCCTTTTCTTGACGGCATCAACATAACTTATATTCCGGAAATAAATTCAAATGTTGAAGATGTAAATTATAATTGTTTTTATCCAGCCAAAGGACCGGGAGAAAACAATCTTGGGGTTTGCGACGGACCGTATTGTTGCAATGGAATCAAACAAGAAATTACAGGTAATAATTCTTTGAGCTGTTATAACGGTTTAAAATAAAAGTTAAAAAATAATTTGGTTAAATACCATGAATAAATATTTTAAAATCGGATTTTTTCTGCCGGTGATTTTTGCCGGGGTATTTTTGTTTTGTACTTATGCTTTTGCTCAACCTGATTTAGGTTTAGAATATGGAGCTCAAACCGGTCTTGGCAGTCAAGACGTTCGTGTTACTATAGCCAATATTATCAGGATTGCGCTTGGACTTCTCGGGATGGTGGCTTTGGTGATAATACTTTGGGGAGGATTTATTTGGATGACCGCTGGCGGAGATGAAAACAAAGTGGCAACCGCCAAGAAAATTTTGTTTAACGGTTTTATCGGTTTGATTATTATCATGAGCTCGTATGCCATTACTTCTTTTGTTATAAATAAATTGGTCGGAGCTACTACCGGAACCGAAGAAAACGGCGGCGGTGGCGGAGGAGGAGGGGGAGGAAATCCTTACGGCGTCGGTTATTTGAAAATAGTCAATATACCTTCCGGCGGACAATTGTGCGTTAGAAATTTTCATCCGGCCGTAGTTTTTAATTTACCGGTCAAAAAAGACAATATTGGAAATTATATAAAAGTCAGATTGTCAGAAAGCGGGGACGAAGTGTCGGGAGTTTGGGATTATCCGACCGATCCGATAGTCAAGGATATACAAAAAAATATAGTTATTTTTACACCAAACGGCGATTGTGGCGATCAAGGTCCGGATGATTGTTTGGCGGCAAAAACGGATTATAAATTGGTTTTTGAAAGCGCGAATGGAAATGTTGAAAGTACGGATGGAAAAAAACTTGTTTGTTCGGCCAGTAAAGGAAACTGTCAAGATATTTCTTTTATCACCGGAGAAGGAGTGGATAGAACGGCCCCGACTATTAAAATAAACGATTTGGGGGTTTTACGTCAGGGTGACACTGTTCCTGTTACTTTAACTTTTGAAGACGATTTGGGTATTCAAAATGTAAGTTTATTGGTTGACGGATATTTCTTGGATGGAGCTTCTTTTACCGGTTGCCAAAAATCCGGAGTTATTACGGTTAATTGGCCCACGGAAAAAACAACCGGACAAACGCATACTTTAAACGCTTCGGTTTTTGATTGGTCGTCGGCTTTGGGAACAGATGTAAAAACTGTGAGTTTGTTGCCAGGACATTGTTTTGACGGAGTGTTAAACGAAGGAGAATCACAAGCCAATCCGCCCAGCGGTCCGGATTGTGGCGGTGGTTGTCTGACTTGTGAAGGCGGGGATTGTCAAGAAGATTATCAGTGTACCAGCGGTGCTTGTGTGAATGGTAAATGCGAAAATGTAATGCGTATTACCAATTTTGATCCGTTACAAGGAGCTCCGGGAAATTACATGACTATTTCCGGCGCTTATTTTGGCAATGCTGCCGGAACGGTATATATGGGTAAGACAGCCAATTCGGATGTGGCCAATTTGAACGAATGGACACCAGCCCAAATAGTTAATTGTGGCGGTGGAAACAACTGGACAAATAATCAAATTATCGTAGAGGTTCCGTCAGAAATAAATAACAGAGTTTCAGGTGCGCCCGTATTGGTAAAATCCGCCATCAACAAAACAGCTAACACAAAAATAGGAGACACTACCGATGTTCGCAGTATCAAACAGCATTTTATTTACGATGCAGTTTTAAGTTCCAAACCGTCATTGTGCGCGGTAATACCTTCCACAGTTTCTTCTTTTGCCAAAAATGTGGAATATCGCGGAAAAAATTTCGGAACCAACGAAAGCGCCTTGAAAGCCAAAATAATTTTGGGTCCGCAAGAGGAAAAAGTTTTGAATATAGCGAATTTTAATACGGAACAGATTTTTATTTCCACGATCCCTAATCTAAGTAACGGCAGCTACACGACTTATGTGGAAAAAAACGGTTTAAAAAGTAATACCGTTCGTTTGAATATTTCAAACGCTTATTCGGCCAATTTGCCGATTATTTCCGATATTTCTCCCAAAGAAGGCGGACAAGGAGAATATATCACTATCTCCGGGAAAAATTTTGGTAACAATTCCGGGGTGGTTTATTTTTATGAAGGGGACACTGTAAAAAAATATTTGGGAAGTTTTGATTTTCCCGAAGCTTGCGGATCAAAAGATTTTTGGACTGACAAAAAGATAATTGTTAAATTTCCAAAAAATTCGGAATTAAAAAACAACGAAAGATACAGAGTTCAAGTTATTCCCAGTGGCAAAGACGGAAGTTTGGGAGAAGATTATTTTACTTTAAAAAATACCACCCCGGCTCCCGGTATTTGCAAACTAGAACCTCTTGAAGGTCCTTTGCCTCTCCCAAACAACGGTACGATAACGGCTTACGGAGAATATTTTGGCAGTGATAAAGAAAAAACGAAAATATATTTTTGGCAAGGTCCGGACGGTATTGCCAGCAGTACCTATACTATCAATGAAAAAAGAATCGAATCATACACTCCGGTTGGTGGTGAAAGCGGCCCGGTGCGAATCAAAAGAAGTGATGATGAAAAAATGAGCAACCCGATAAATTTTACAGTGAATGATTGTACACAAAATAACAATACTTGCGAACAAGCAAATTATCACTGTTGTAAAGCCGGCTTGGAAAAAGGTATATGTAAAGCGGAAAGCGAACTTTGCGAAGGAGAGACAAAATCGGCCGGATATATGTGGCGTTTTACTACAAAAACTTTCCCGGCGATTCCTCGAGTAGTTGAACGTTGTAGTGCTGATGACAGTACGGTGCCGACGCCGGCTCCTAATAGAGCTTTGAACAAAGAAGCGGAAAATACTTGGTTATCCGCCGATATTACTGTGGAAATTAGCGCTAATATCAACAAAAATACGGTAAATGACAACAGTTTTAAAGTTTATAAATGCGAGGA
>CAYWMO010000016.1:0-8214 GCA_964459625.1 uncultured Gammaproteobacteria bacterium
TTCCTTTTTCTTCTTCAATAATAGTATTTTTAATATCTTCTCTAATTTTTCTAACGGAAATACGAGCTCCTTCCAATTTTTGATGTAAAACCTTGACCAGTTCAGCACGACGTTCAACTGTTAATTCCGGCAAACAAACACGAATCAAACGACCGTCGTTAACCGGATTAATACCAATACCGGAATCCCTAATTCCTTTTTCCACCGCGGCCAACAACCCTTTGTCCCAGGGTTCCACATTGATGGTTTTCGGATCGGCTATGGAAATGGAGGCCACTGATTTCAACGATTGTCTGATCCCGTAAGCTTCAACCATGATATTTTCTACCAAAGCAGTGTTGGCTCGTCCGGTTCTCAAACCAGCGATATCGGTTTTCAAAAATTCTATAATTTTATCAAACTCTCCTTTAAAAACGTTTAGGTTCATAAATAAAAATTATTTTAAAAAATAAATTAATCCAAAATGGAAAATCCCATTAACAAACTACTGTCATTTTTGGCGTTGATCTTTATCATAACCGGCAATGTGTTGGTCGGTAATTTTTTCGTTTCCCATCTTACCCCGCCGTCGTTTGAACGATAAAAAGTTGATTTGATATGAATATTTTTCTCACCTAATTGCGAACCGGTGTAATAGATTTCGTTGGCATTTTTAGGATTGACCGCAAAAGCCAAAATAGTTACTGCGCCCGGCGGTGTTAAAAGTTTTAATTCCGTCCAACTAGCTCCGGCATTATCAGAACGCAAAATACCATATTTACTTATCCAATACAAACTATCTTTTTGAGAAGGGTTCAAAACTAAACGATAAAAATTGAAAGTGTCATTTCCTATTTTTTTCAATTCATCATTCAACGTTATCCAAGTTTTACCACCGTCATCAGAACGATAAAGTCCTTTGCGATAAGATGCCACAAAAATGCGATTAGCCGTTTTATGATCCACTTCCATTTGTTGCAATTGAAACCCAAATCTCTTAATTACCTGCCAAGACCGGCCTTCATCGCGAGAAATCAACATATCACCATTCAATTCCGCCGCATAAATAACTTTGGTATTTTGATTGTCTATACTTATAGAAACAAATCTTTCATTTGCTCTTTCTTCAGTAAACATCAGATTCCAAGTTCGTGAACAATCGACGGTTTTATAAATATGAACACCGTCACTGGCGTAGATATTACATTTGTCTTTAGGGTCAACAGCTAACGCATAAATAAATTTTCCAGCAAAAAAAGGAACACTTTGCCAACTATCTCCATTGTCATACGTATAAAAAAGCCCTTGACCGCGAGTACCCAAATAAAAGGCATTTGGATCACTTGGATCTTCAAACATTCTGTAAACTTTTATTCCCGCAATACTTTTTACACCCTGCGGAGTCGGAAAAGCACTAACTGCTTCCCAATTTTCACCTTTATCCAGAGAGCGAAAAACACCCATCGGACCGGCGTCTTTTTTACCAATACTCACACAACTTGCCCCCATAACCATAATTGCGCAAAGCAATAAGGTTAGAAAAGTTGTTTTTGAATGCATATGTTTAAAATTTTAATAAAAATTGTTCAACGGCCAAACGGGTTTGGACGTTATTTTTTAAATAATTTTGAGTCTTTACTATTTCGTCAATAATCTCTCTTATTTGTGTTGGATCGTAAGACAAAGATGCCATTTCCGCTTCAGTCAACAAACGACTGGCTCTTCTTTTTGTTTTAAACAACATCAATTCTCGCCAGAGTTCCAACCAAAAATCCATTTTTTTTATCAAGATATCTCTAGCTTTATTACTATCCTTTTCGGAGAAAACACTTTCCAAACTCTCTGTTTTTCCCGCAAAATCCGTTTTTAACATTGATAACCATTTTCTTATTTCAATTTTAAATTCTTCCGCAAAACTTTTCTCTTCAACTAATCTTTTGGCTTTACCTGGCAAACCGTTAGAAATTAATGCGGCCATTTCCGCGGTTTTTTCATCACAACCCCAAATCTTCAATCCTTCCAAAATTTCCGTATACCCAACGGGATGAAAAAAAATCTTCTGACATCGTGATAAAATGGTCGGTAAAATATTTTTTTCATGATCTCCTAAAAAAAATAAATAACTGTTTTGTGCAGGTTCTTCCAAAGCTTTAAGTAAAGCATTACCGGATTCTTCGTTTAAATATTGAACCCCGTCAACTATCAACACCTGTCCTCTTTCTCCCCAGGCCTTTCTGGTCATTTTTTCTTTTATTTCTCTGGCTTGAGCAACGGTAATTTCTTTTTTCGTCTTACCCGTTTTTTCATCTATACCTCTTTCAAAATAATAAAAGTTGGGATTCTGAAATAACCGTTCTTCCGGAGTTTGTAAAATTTCGGAAGCCAACTGTCGAGCTAAAGTTAATTTTCCCACTCCTTCCGGACCGCAAAAACAGTAAGCATGAGAAAGACGGCCGTTTTGTACGGCTTTTTCAAAAAAAACTACATTTTTTTTATTTCCTATAAACACACCTATTTTAGGTTACTAATATAACAAAATTTGGCTAATTTTGCAACCTCTTGATAAGTTGCCAAGTAAGTTCAGCAGTTTTTTCCCAAGAAAAATTTTCTGAACGAAAATACCCTAAATTCGCCTGATTATCTCTAAATTCTTTATTTTGAAAAAATAATTTTATTTTTTCACTCATGTCGACAATACTACGAGGTTCAAAATAGACAACGGCATCTGCACCGACCTCTTCTAAACTATGGCCTTTGGCTGCCACAACCGGAGTTTTACAAGCAAACGATTCAAGAAGCGGCAAACCGAACCCTTCATAAAAAGAAGGAAAAACAAAAACCGTTGAAAAATTCAAAATTTTTACAATATCCTCATTTTCCAACCACCCTAGAGTGATTATATCTTCTTTATAGGGAGATAGATCAGCCTCTTGTTTTATTTTTGCAAAACCCACCCCTTCTTTACCAATGAGAACCAGTTGTATATCTTCATCTCTTTTCAACAAATTGAAGGCCTTGATCAGTCCGGAAATATTTTTCTTTTCTTCCAAACGACCCAAATAAACCGCAAACGGTTTGGTGATATTAAATTTTAACGGAAAATTTTCATCTCTTTCTTCTTTTGTAAAAAAACGATAAATATTTTTATCACAAGCCAACGGAATAACAAATATTTTTTCTGATAACACCTTAGGATAAAACCTTATTGTTTCATCTTTGGTGAATTGCGACGGTGTTAAAATCATTTTTGCCTTGGCAATTATTCTTTTATTCATCCATTTAAGATATAATCGTCCGCAAAATTTATAAGCTTTTTTATTAACTAAAAAAGCACTATCATGCAAAGTTACCACTGTGTTTTTCGGACAAAAAAACGGAATCAACTGTCCGGGGGCAAAAAAGATATCCGGCGGATTAAAGAACATCTCCAAAGACAACCTCGCCTGACTCCACAATTTACCAAAGGGCCATTTCAAAATCTTAACTTCCCAATTTTTTGGCATATTCTCGGCGAGTCCTGGTAAAAACGGTTTTTGTGAATACAAAATCACCCTCACGTCCGAGGGGATTTGTTTTTTAAGATTGTTTATCATTTGCCAACAATAATTCTCCACTCCGGTTCGCTGCTCTTTATTGGCATGATTGGCTTCAATCCCAACAATCATACTATTTGGTGGCTAAAATACTTCTTTTGTAACTTTCAATATTCTCAAGAGCTATCCCTGTTCCTTTGGCCGCACAAAACATCGGTTCATCGGCTACATAAGTCGGTACACCGGTCGCTTGTGTGATAAGTTCGTCCAAATTTCGCAACATCGCCGATCCTCCGGTTAAAATAATACCCTTATCCATAACATCAGCTGACAATTCCGGCGGAGTTTTGTGTAAAACTTCTTTTATAGCGTTAATCAAAGAATTCAAATCATGTTGAAGAGCTTCGGTCACATCGTCGGAACTTACAGATACTATTCTTGGCAAACCGGTTACCAAATCACGTCCTTTTATGTTGGTGGAAAGAGGTTTGGCCATGTACATAGCGGAACCAACGCTAGTTTTGATTTCTTCCGCCGTATGAACTCCTATTTCCAAATTATATTTTCTTCTTACAAAATCACTTATAGATTGATCGAATTTATTACCGCCGATTCTAACCGAACCCCAAGAAACTATTCCACCCAGAGAAATAACGGCTATTTCCGCCGTGCCGGCGCCAATATCTATAACCATATGACCAGAAGCCGCACCTATTGGAATATCTGCTCCGATAGCCGCTACCAACGGAGCCTTGATAAGATACGCAGCTCTCGCCCCAGCGGCAATGGTGGCATCAATAACAGCACGGCGTTCGGTAGAAGTAATACCGGCCGGAACCGCCACCATAACTTCCGGACGAAAAAGATGAATACCTCCCAAAGCTTTGTTAATAAAATAACGTAACATAGCTTCAGTGGTGCGATAATTAGCAATAACACCTTCTTTCAAAGGGTGCTCAGCAATAATACTGTCCGGGGTTCTTCCTGTCATATCTTTGGCTTCCAAACCTACGGCCAAAATTTTACCGTCAGTTTTTGAAATAGCTACAACCCCCGGTTCGTTAACCGCTATACCTTTTTTTGGCACATAAACCATTACATTGTTAGTACCCAAATCTATTCCGACTTTCTTAATAAACATAAAAATCAAACTAATTATTAAACCCCACCTTAAAAACCCTATCTAAACGCAAATCCGAAACGAATGTATATTTATCATCGCCAAAGTTCTTCGGATCTTCGCTTGGCGAGGCTGTTTTTATCTTTTTACCAAAATCAAGATTGAGTGTCAATTTATGACCTTCGGTACCTATCTGTTTTTGAATCAACAATTCATATTCATTTTTTTCTATCATCTCGGTTACTTGTGGAGATAAATAATATTCAAAAGACAGTTCTCCTGTTTTACCCGGTTCAACGGCGATAAAAGTACCGAACCACTGTTTGTTATTTTCAACACCCCAATCTATTCTGGGCGGTTCTTTACTTTTTTCAAAACGCATAGCTCCGACAGCTTTTACAAATTCACTTCCTTCCGGAACAAAAATTCTCGCATAGGTGCGATAACGGGTGGTACGCCAATCAAAACCGCCTTGATGCGTATACTTCATAGAAACCTTTGCCAAATATTTTCCGCTGCTTGTAGGAACAATTGTATAAACCATTTCTCTATCCACCACTAAATCCGTTTTTAGAGCTCCCAGATTGGCATCTGCCCACAAAACAAAATCATTATTTGAATTTTTCATTTCTCCAGCCCAACCTCCGGCGACTATTTTTTGTTGCATTTTTTGATCGGCACTATAGATTATAATTTGTTTTTCCGCCAACATTTCTTTGGCCAAATCTATAAACTCGGCATTATATTTCAAAAAATCCCGACCGAAATTGATAAAAACGGTCTTGGTCAAATCTTGTAAAGTTTTTTTACGTTCATCAAAAGAAACTCCTTTGTTGGCATAACCGTATTCGACTTCCCATTGCAATTTATCCAAAAAATTATCGGCGTTAAATTCCATACCGTTAACCTTCATCGGACCGGTGATTTTCAAAATTTCCCTAACCACACTCGGAGTTATTCCCACCACATAATCTATTTCTTTCGCCGCTACTCCTTTTTCAGCCACATATAATTCCAAGGCCTTTTTGGCAGATTCGGCAAAATCAGGAGACCAATTACTGTCACGAAAATACCATTTTTCCACGCCCAAATAAGTTTTGATGGCTGTCGGCGGAACGGTTTTGAGATAAGATGCCGCGTAATTGTCTATAATCTCCGTACCTTCGACTTTCAACAAATGCGGCGCTCCATTTTGTGTGCTGACAGCAGCATAAGAACCGATAAACCCCCCTCCCGGACGCAATTCGGTGTTGTTTAAAAATAAAATCAAAATATGTTTTTGTTCTTCAAAACCCAAGCCGTCGCGAATAATTTCATACAAATCTTGACTTTGAATGATATTTTTTCCATAACTGTCCAAAACATATTTTTGCATCCCTCCGCTTTTAAACCAAAAATACAATCCTGTCCCGGCCGCAGCCATCAACAAAGCGATTATCAGTAAAATGTTAAAAATTTTTCTCAACATATTATTCGTACAAATTAGTGAATTTTTTAAAACGCATGTTTTTATCTCTTTTTTTGAGAAACATTAAAACCGAGATATTTTCCAAACATTAGATGAGTTACAGCATCCAAACAAGGCAAGGAAGAAAAAATCAATAAAGAAACCGGTAACAAAGCCCACTGCAACAACATAATCAAATATTTAAAACGGGTTTCGTGTTCGGGTTTACGCGGTAAAATCAACATGCTCATAATAGCTGAGATAAACAAACCGCTCATGGCCAAAGTCATCATGGTTTCCAAAATGTGCGGAGTGTTAAAAAACAAAGCGCTTTGACGAACTTCTTCTCCAGCCGCATAAAGAGGTAATCTGCCCAAAAAAGTGATAAGGATAGCCACCACCGCCCAACTCCATTTTCCTTCCCATTCGTGAAAAACCATGGAAAATTTTTTCCACCAAGCGATTTCTTTTATTTTGCGCAACTGCCAAAGCAAATAAGGAATATTTTCCGTTCCCCACGCCCAACGTCTTTGTTGATAATATAAATTTTTTAAACTTTTCCAAATACTGTCGTCGCGAACCGTATCCATAGATACCGGAATATACAAAGGCGTAACTTCATAATCACCTTTATAATGCAACCAACATTGATAAAAAATTCTGGAATCTTCGGAAACAATACTTTTGGAATGCCCACCGACATCGATTATCGCTTGAAAACTCATGCTGTGTGAAGAAAAAGTTACCAAATTATCCAAACGAGCAAGAGAAAACAACATCCAAAATGTCGTACCAAAAGACATCACACGAAGTATAGAGGGAGACTCCCACAAATTATTATTATATAGAGTAACCGGTTGAAAAGAACTGCGTTCCGGTCGAGGATGTGAACAATACATATAACTCAGGTGGGCAAAATATTGCGGATGAATCACCGTATCCACATCAAACACCGAAACTATGACATCTTTATAATTCCACCCTTTGGTATCGACATATTTTTTGAATTCCTTTTCCGCAAAATGAATATTACTTCCTTTGCCGGGAATTTCATCCAACAAGTTTTTGGGGTGAATAGTAAAAATCAAATCCGCAAAAACTCCGGAAAATTCTTTTTTGATGAGCTCCTGCAATTTATCCCAATGTTCTTTTTTTCTTTCTTCTCCGGCCACCACCACATACATTTCTTTCGCCGGATAAGTAGAGGAAGACAATGCTTTCAAAGTAGTTTGCACCACTTCGTAAGTTTCATTGTAAAGTGGTAAAAAAACCGCATTTTTAATTTTTTTACTACGATCGGAAAACTCGGAATTTAACATTGTCAACCAATCTTTTTTTGTCGCCCTGTGAAAACGCAACCAAGACAATATCAGATAAATGGAAAAATAAACCACTCGCAAAACCCAATAAACGTCAAAAACCAGAATAAAATAGATCATCCAAAGCGGCTTGAAAAAAGATAAAAAGACCCCCAAAATTAAAGTAAGCCAGATGGATAAACCCGGCAAAATTTCATAAATTCTATATCGTGCATAATCGGAAATCATACTTTTTTGTTTGCGAATCCGACATTAGCCTCCCCGCTGTATTTGGCGCTCAAAAAAACGCCGTTTTTGGTCTTTTTGATTTTTTTCAAAAATTCTCTCGAATCAAATTTCATCAAGCCAATCACCGGTTTTTTGAGAAAATAACCGAGAGTGTTAACAAATATGACAGCAATTCTCGAAGCGGTAAAACGACCAACGCCAATTCTCGCGCCCAGACCTTTTATATCTTTCAATTTAAAGCGATTTTTTTTCAACAAATCGTCAAAACATATCAACGGACCGCTTGAAGCTTTAGCCCCTTTGTAAACAAAAACATTTTTTCGACCGTCGGGATAAACGACGTAAAAAAAAGTTTTGTCTTCCGCGCTATTGTCCAAAAACAGATACATATTTCAACTTAAAAAATGATATTCATCCACCACTTTGATATAACGATGTTCCAATAAATTATACAAAAATTTATCCCCCATCTCTTTGCGATCCAAAAATTCCTTTTCACTAAAAATAGTATACCTCAATTCCTTACCTATATTTTTTTCAAAAGCCTGAAAAATCTTACTAAACGCACTTTCTTTGATTTCTCCGACC
>CAYWMO010000017.1:0-8117 GCA_964459625.1 uncultured Gammaproteobacteria bacterium
GACACCGCCGAAACCCAAGAAAAAGGCGGAAAAATAGAACAAGCGGCGGGTAAATTTGCCGGCACTATGCGCGATCTCATGATGCGCGGTGAAGGAGTAAAATGTACTTACAAGATGGCAAATGAAGGTTTTAACCAAGAAAATACCTTATATATCAGCGGTAAAAAAATGCGTATGGACGGGGTGACAAAAATGTCCGGTCAGAACGAAATTAAAAACCATGTAATAGTTTTGGAGGATTATCAATATTTTTGGAATGAAGACGGAACCAACAGCGGTTTTAAGATGAAACTTGATCCTGCGACCTCAGAAGCAAACGAAGACACTTTTGAAGACGTGCAAAATCAAAGTACTCAAGTCGATTTGGACATGAAGTTAGATATGGATTGCGACAAATGGTCTGAGGACTCTGAAAAATTTTCTCCCCCGGGAAATATTAAATTCCAGGATTTTTCCGATATGATGAAAAATTTTGGCAACTTTCAACAATAATTTGAAAACATATGGCTAAATTTAATATTTTGGGTGTGTATGTAGGCAATCGCGTCAAAAGCTCTCAGGTGTTACAAAAAGCTTTGACTGATTGTGGTTGCAGTATTAAACTTCGCATCGGTTTACATGAAGCGGATGAAAAAACTTGCGCTGTGAACGGTTTGATAATTTTGCAAATTTTTGGCGGAGCTAGAGAGGCGCAAAAAGTGAAAAACAAATTAAGAAAGATTCCGGGAGTTAAAATTAAGGAAATGATATTCTAAATAAAAAAGCGGCTTACAAGCCGCTTTTTAGTTTTTTGATTATTTTGTTAGCTTCATCTTCACCCGCATCAATTATTTCTTTGGCTTTGAAAAAGTCGTACCAACCGTATTGTCCGACTTTGGGTTTTATAATTACTTGTGCTTTTTCACAATTGGCCGCGGCCAAATGATGGCGTAATAAAAGCAAACTGTTGTTAATAGTGTTAAAAAGATTGGTTGTTCCGTTTTTCTTTTTACTAAAATAATCGGCATCCAAATTAACGGCGATAATCAAATCGGCTCTGGCTTTCAGCAGGGGAGCTACTGGTACTGGTAGAGAAAAACAACCATCTATCAACACAGCTTCTTTGTTTTTTACAGGATTAAAAACAACAGGCAGTGAAGAGCTGGCGCGCAATGCTGGAATAATTTTTCCTGAGTGAAAAATTTTTGTTTCCGCCGTCGTAGAATCGGTAGCTGCGACAAAAAGCGGTTTTTTTAGATTTTTGAAGTTTAAGTCGTTTAGTTCGGATTTAAGAAAGTCTGCCAATTTTTCTCCTCCCAGCAAACCGTCTTTAAATTTTGGGTCAAGCAAAGAATAAATCTTTTTCCAATCGGTGGAAGTTGCTAAATGTTCTAAATGAGTTACAGAAATACCGGCGGCATAAAAAGCGCCGATTATGGCTCCCATGCTGGTTCCGGAAATCAAATCTATGTTTATATTGTTTTTTTCCAGGGCTTTTAGCACGCCGATATGCGCGAGTCCGCGCGCTCCGCCGCCGCCCAAAGCAAGGCCTATTTTCATAAAATATGGATATAAAACTATTTTAACAAAAATTTGTCGTTAGGACAAACCAAAATGGACAAAGCCGGTCTTATTTGATAAGATATTTATATAAAATCTGTTTTTATGAATATTTTTTTGACTATAGCGGCTATAATTTTATTGTTTATCATTTTAGGTTATGGAGCCGATTTGGTAGTTTTGAATTTGAGGCAGATAGGTAAAAAACTAGGTATAAATGTCCTTTTTTTAGGTATTCTTTTGGGTCTTTTTACCAGTTTGCCGGAAATGTCCATAGGTATAAATTCCGTAATCAAAGAATTACCGGAAATGTCGGCCGGCAATCTTTTTGGCGGAATTTTAGTAATAATCGGTTTAATATTGGGATCTTCTCTTTTACTTAATCGAGAAGTTAAGACCGACGGAGAACTCAAATTCGTTTTGCCTTTGTCTCTGTCAATTTTATTGCCTTTGATTTTAAGTTTAGATGGACTTCTTTCGATTTACGACGGTTTTATTATGATTGCCGTTTATTTGCTTTTGGTTTGGTTCATTTATAGACAAACCAAAAATTCAGAAATTCCGATTATTGAGATAGTTGATCGTCGGGTTTTGGCCAAGGAAATATTTTTGACAATTATCGGATTCGTGATGATCGTAGTTTCGGCGGGATTGGTTGTGCGTTTATCAACTTATCTTTTACATGTTTTTTCCGTTTCGCCTTTTGTCATAGGATTGTTGGTTTTTTCACTCGGCACCAATTTGCCGGAGATTACTGTCGCGTTAAAGGCTTGGAGAAAAAAGAGCAGCGAACTGTCTGTTAGTAATTTGATGGGTTCGGCAGTGGCCAATGTTTTTATTTTTGGAGTTACTTGTTCTATCATGCCAGCAAAAATTATTTTAAACAAAGAATATTTCTTGTTGGCGATTTCATTGGTCGTTATGATTTGTTGTTTCGGACTTTTTTATAGAACCGGAAAAAAGATGACGGCCTACGAGGGTGCGATTTTGTTATCTATTTATTTTATATTTGTGATTTTGCAATTTTCATTTTTAGCTTGATATGACTTTTATATATATTATACTTTTTTCTCTGTACGCTTTTTTGATTTGGCGAGATTTTAAAGTCGGTGTTTGGATGTTGTTGTTTTTTTTACCGTTTTACAGTTTGCGTTTTGATATATTAGGATTACCAAGCACAGTTTTGGAAGGTGCTTTTTTAGTTTTGGGCTTGGTGTGGCTTTTGAAATACTTCAAAGATGACAGAATAAGGTTGTTATCTTTTTTAAAAGAACACCATTACTTCAATTTGGCGATTTTTTTATTTTTGGCATTTGCGCTTATCGGAGTGGTGAATAATCCCGGTTGGCTGAAGGGTTTGGGGATTTGGCGCGCGTATTTTTTGGAGCCGATAGTCATGTTTTACATTTTGATAGCAAGAAATACGAAAATCGGGGATTTACTTTGGGGTTTGATGTTTTGTTCTTTGCCTGTATCTATACTATCTATTTTTCAAATGTTTACGGGATGGGGAATATATACGCAGCAATGGTCCGCTTGGCCGGGACGACGTGTGACTGCTTTTTTTACTTCACCAAATTCCGTGGCTTTGTATTTGGAAATGATTTTTTTGATAAATATCGCTTTGGTTTGGTATTTGCATAAAAAAGATGAAAAGAAAAAAAGAAATTTTGCGATTTTGATGTTAGTATTGAATTTTTTGGCTATTGATTTTTCCTTTTCTCAAGGCGGATGGCTCGCTATTGCCGCCGGCTTCGTATTATTTTTGTTTTTGATGGGTTATAAAAAAACAGTGGCCGGACTGATTGTTACCGGAGTATTTGTTTTGGCTTTATTGCCCGCGGCGCGCGAAGTGATTACATTTTCCGATCAAGCCGGAAAAAATAGATTGATTTTGTGGCAAACAACGCAAAATTATATTTTTTCGTCGCCCACACATTTTTTCTTAGGCGCTGGTTTGCGTCGTTTTTACAGTGATATTCAAAAACCTTTGGCAAATGTGGTGATGGAGCCGCTTATTTATCCGCACAATATAATTTTGAATTTCTGGTCGGAAACCGGGCTGTTTGGTTTGTTGTCTTTTCTTTTTATCTATATAACTTTGCTTTGGCAGAGCTTTGTGTTATATGGAAAAAATAAACTATGGGGTGCTATGATGTTGGGGGCCTGGCTGATATTTCTTGTCCATGGCTTGGTAGATGTGCCTTATTTTAAAAATGATTTATCTTTTCTTTTTTGGATTTTTTGCGCTTTAACTTTCTTGTTTAATAATAGGGAAGTATGATGGAGTTTGTTTTTCGTTTAGCTATGGCGCCGGGAGTAATCGTACACGAACTTTCCCATGCGTTGTTTTGTATTTTGGGAGGAGTGAAAATTTATAAAATAAAATTATTTTCTTTTAGTAATAAAAGCAAAGTGGCCGGATATGTAACACACGAAGATCCTGAAAGTTTTTGGCAAAATTTTTTGATTTCTTTCGGTCCGTTTTTTATCAATTCGTTAATGGTATTGTTTTTGTTTGCCCTTATCAGACCCCCGTATTTGGTATGGCAAAATACACTTTATGCCTGGCTTGGATTGGTGATCGGACTGCAAGCGATTCCAAGTACTGGCGATGCGCAATCATTGTTTGAATCGGCCAATCGTAAAGTTTTTCGCAATCCGATTATTGTTTTGGCTTATCCTGTTATTTTTGTTTTGTATATATTGAATTGGTTGAAACGGATAAATTTTGATTTGGTTTATGTGTTAGTTTTATTTTGGCTTGGAAATATTTTTTTAAAAAACGGAATATAAAAAACGACCGATAAACGGTCGTTTTTTGTCGGGGTGACAGGACTTGAACCTGCAACCTCATGGTCCCAAACCACGCACTCTAGCCAATTGAGCTACACCCCGTATTTAGTCCATAAAGTCAAAAGTCCATAAAGTCTATAAAGCTGCGAAAAACGAACTTTACAAACTTTATGAACTTTATAAACTTTTTACTAATTTGGTGCCGAGGGCGAGGATTGAACTCGCGACGCAAGGATTTTCAGTCCTTCGCTCTACCACTGAGCTACCTCGGCTTTATTACTTGTGGACCCAAGGGGATTCGGCTTCGCCTCTCGTTTGCTTCCGCAAACTCGGGCTAGCCACCGCCTCGCGGTCGCTCTCGTCGGAATACTCGAAGCGACATCGCTCCGGCGTTCTCATCCCGACACGATACAAATCGTTGTATCGTTTTGTGGACCCAAGGGGATTCGAACTCCTGACCATCGCCTTGCAAAGGCGCCGCTCTACCAACTGAGCTATGGGCCCCGATATGTGAACCTCTTTTGTCCACGAAAATTGCAAGTGATAGTGTAACAAAAATTAACAATAAAGTCAATAAGTGTTATAATATATGCAAATAATAACTTTTATCATATGCAATTTATAGATCAAACTTTGGTATATCAATCATTAATTTATTTTGGTCAGGTTTTTTTGGCAGTTCTTTTAGGGGGCTTGGTTGGTTTACAAAGAGAAAAGATAGGTAAGGCAGCTGGAGTACGCACCTATGCTTTAGTTACCGGCGGTGCCGCTTTATTTACTTTGATATCTACGGTTATTTTTCCCAATGATCCTGCCAGAATAGCTGCTCAAATAGTCGTAGGAATTGGTTTTTTGGGCGCGGGATCTATACTACAAAAAGATGACAAGATTTCCGGCTTGACCACTGCCGCCGGCTTATGGATGATGGCCGCTGTTGGTATGGCTGTGGGATTACAACAATATTTATTGGCTTTTTTTGTATCTTTATTGGTAGTATTGATTTTGATGTTTAATGAAGAAAAAATTTTTAAGAAATAAAACTAAAACAAGAGGGTGTGAATTTTGTTAAAGACATAACTTGGCAAGAGGTTTTTGAGGAATGGAAAAACAAAGAAGGAAGAGATCCGGGCTGGCTTCATGTTGCCACAAAAATCAAGGGTTGGCCGGATTGGGAATCTTGGCGCAGGTTTGGCGCTTCTCAAATTGGCGCCGATCAAAGAGATTGGAAACTGTATGAATTTGACGATCCGATGAAGGAAATTCCGGAAATGTTAATTGGACCTTTTACCGGTTGGCAATCACGATTACCAGAAAAAAATAAAAATACATTTATAGATTTAATAAATATTCCCGAACAGTACGAACATTTTAGAAAACATGATAAAGTTATTTCAATGCTTGAAAATTTTCCGCCGGATACCGAAATGATAGGATATATAAGAGAAGAAGACGGGAAGATTGTTTGTTTGGAAGGACATCATCGGGCTGTGACTGTTACTATAGCGGTCAAGGAAGATAAAAAACTTAATTTTGGAAAAGCAAAAATAGCCCTGGCTGTATTGAAAAAAGAAGAAAAAGATCTTATGGATAGAGTTTTGGAAAGAGGCACTTCATTTAATAATTTTAAAAAAGACCTGTAATAAACAGGTCTTTTTTAAAATTATTATTTATTCTCCAGCTGGTATATCTTCATCGTCTCCGCCGGATTCGGCTACATCACCCCGTTCCACGGCTGCTAACACTTCTTTTCTTATAGTATTTATCAATTTCGGATTGTCTTTGAGATATTTTTTCGCCGCTTCTCGACCGACTCCGAGTTTTTCTTCCCCAAACATATAACTATTACCTTTTTTCTGTACTATTTTGTAAAGTACACCTGTGTCCAATACGTCGCCGGAAATAGAGATGCCTTCGTTATACATGATATCAAATTCGCAAGTGGTAAATGGAGCCGCGACTTTGTTTTTTACAATTTTTGTTTTTACGCGGTTGCCGATAATTTTGTCTCCCTGTTTTATTTGGGCACTACGGCGAACTTCAATACGGACGGAACAATAAAATTTGAGCGCCAAACCGCCGGTAGTTGTTTCCGGATTGCCAAAAAATACACCTATCTTATTTCTTATCTGGTTGATAAAAATTACGATGGTTTTGCTTTTGCTGACAATGCCGGTTAATTTACGCAATGCTTGGGACATCAAGCGAGCTTGTAAACCCATATGAGAATCGCCCATGTCTCCTTCGATTTCAGCTTTGGGAACCAAAGCAGCTACAGAATCAATAACAACAACATCCACGGCATTGGAACGAACTAGAGTTTCTACGATATCCAGGGCTTGTTCGCCGGTATCGGGTTGAGAAATAAGTAATTCATCAACTTTAACACCGATTTTACGGGCATAATCCGGATCCAAGGCGTGTTCTGCGTCAACAAACGCGGCAATGCCGCCCAATTTTTGTACTTCTGCCACGATGTGTTGGGCAAGAGTTGTTTTACCGGAAGCTTCCGGTCCGTAGATTTCAATAATTCTTCCGCGCGGTACACCGCCGACTCCGAGTGCAACATCTAGAGATAAACATCCTGTAGGTACAGTATCTACTTCCATTTTTTTGGCTTCACCAAATTTCATTATGGCACCGTCGCCGAATTTTGTTTTGATCTGGTCAATGGCGCTTTCCGCTGCTTTGAGCTTGTTTTTTACCTCCTCCGAGATTTGTGCTTTTGGCATAAACTTGAAAAGTTTTTTAAGGTTTAATTAATTTGATTAGAGAGAATTGTTTTTTGCCACTACATGACGGATAACTGTAGTTGTTTTTCCATGTTTTTTAGTGGCGGAAATTATTATGGTATTTAACCCTTCCGACAAATCTATCAAAGATTCGAACTGTCCTTTTTCATTTAACATTATTTCTTTTCCATTTACTGTGAGTTGGGATTCTTTTTCTGCTTCGCCTTGAATCATCACAACAAGCTCATCCGTTGACTGTCCTTCTATTGGGGAGAGAACTAAAAGTTTTGGCGGAGTCAAGATACCGTTAATTTGGAATCCTATATAAGTGAAAAAAGCTAAAATTGCCAAGATTATAAAAATATTTCGTAAAAAAATAGAAACGCTGGTTAAATAATATTTTTGATAACTACCGGAAGGATCGGATGGTATTTTTTCATGACGCGTTTCTTCTTTAAATTGGTCTAAAAAATTTTCACAATTTAATTCCAAAGCTTGACAATACTCTCGAATATAAGCGGATCGATGAGCTTTGGTTTTTGGTAAAAGATTATAATTTCCGTTTTCAATGGCAATTAAATATTTTTTTTCTATGTGAGTTATATCAACCATGTCTTCAAGAGTCAAATTTTTTTCTTCGCGCGTTTTTTTAAATTTGGCTCCCAAATATTCCGGTTCGTTCAATTTTTTTCGACAAAAAACAGCCATAACTCAGAGTTTAAAAAATACTTGAATATTCGTTTTCTTTTTTATTTTTTTTCGGTTTAGTACTCTCTTCTTTTGGTTTTTCATCATTATTATCATCTTCCGGTTCCAAAATTGTTTCAGTTTCTATTATTTCCAGTTTTATATCCGATTTTGCTTCCTCAGTATCAGAAGTTTGTTCAGAAATGGTTTCTGCTTCAACCGATTCTTCTTCAGGTTCGGTTTCTGAAGTTTCTTCTTCAATTGATTCGTTTGTTTCTTCAACAAGATCTTCCAAAGTTTTATCTTCAATTTCTTCTTCTACATTTTCTTCTTCAGTTGGTTCTTCAATGGGTTCATAAGGTTTTG
>CAYWMO010000018.1:0-8072 GCA_964459625.1 uncultured Gammaproteobacteria bacterium
GCGATAACAAAGAAAAAACGACTGATGCCAAAAATAAACTTTCGGAAAAACTCAAAGAAAGATTCTCCCCCGAGCTAATCAATCGCTTGGATAAAATCTGTCTTTTTAATCCGTTAACGCAAAAAAATTTGGGAGAAATAGCCAAATTGGAACTTGATTCTTTTAATGAGAGATTGAAAAATTACAAAACCAAATTGACGGCGCCGCAAAAAATTCTCGCTGAAGTCGCATCTTTGCTCAAACCGCAAAACCAAAACGCTCGCGAACTACGCGCCCTGATAGAAAATCAAATCGAAGAAATGATGACGGAAATAATTTTGAAAGGAAAACTCAAAAAACAATATTTGTTAAAAATAAAAAACGAAAAATTAATCATCGTTTAATATGGCGGATAATTTTCCCGATGCGGAAAAAAAATATCAAGCTCCGAAACCTTTCGAATATGAACAGCCGGATATAAAATCGTCGACTTCCGAAGCCGCTGACGAAGCTTTTGAAAAAAGAAAACAATTAAGAGAACAGCAAGCGGAAACCGAAAACGCCCCAGAGGAACAACTGACTCCCGAAGAACAGTCAAACGCTTCCGTGGAAATGAAAAAGAACAAACAAATTCAAACGCAGAAATCCGGCGCACAAGAAGAAGCGGCGCGTTTGGCCGCTACAGCCGCCACGGCCATCCCGGTCGCCGGAGGATTTATTAAAATAACGGCTTTCTTGATTCGAGGATTAAAAATTTTTTTTGGCGAACAGATCGCCGCTTTTATCGCCGTTTGGATTTTATTGACCGCTCTTATCTCACCCTTGGCTTTGATACCCATCATCGGTTTGATTTTTATCTTTGTTTTACCACCTTGCGCCGCCTTAGTGTTTACCCCTTTACTTTGGCCGAAATTAAAACCTTTTGTAGAACAGGCAGGAAAAATAAATCCCATTAAAAAATAATTAAAAAATTTATAAATCAATATGTCTGATTCCACTAAAAAAATTTTAATGATAATCGGATTGTTGGCGATTACCATACTTTTAGGTTTTGGTCTCTATTATTTTTTCTCTCGAACTTTACCTCAAGTTCCGACCGGACCTGAAGGAGAACAGCCGCAAGCAACCACTACCGGCCCCGGATTCACACCTTCCGGAGTTCGTATAGTCACCACTACCGGTCCCAATGGCGAAATAATCACCACTACCTTACCGACAGCCGGCACCATTCCTACAGTCGGCCCAGGATATTATCAAAGAGAAAATGTCACCAAATTGGTTGAACAGCCGGTTTCTTATACTTCCATAAACAATAAAAACGGCGAATTGAGATTTTACAATGAAAATGACGGTAAATTTTACGGCGTTAACAAAGACGGCGAAGTGCAAAAACTTTCTGACAAGGTTTTTTATAATGTTTCTAAAACGACCTGGGCAAACAGTAGCGACAAAGCCGTCTTGGAATTTCCTGATCAAAATAAAATAATTTACAATTTTGAAGAAGACAAACAATACACTCTGCCTAAACATTGGGAAGAATTCTCTTTTTCTCCCGATGATGACAAAATCGCGGCTAAAAGTATTGGCTATTCAGAAGATAATCGTTGGTTGGTTACCGTAGGAGACGACGGAACCGGCACGTCTCTTGTGGAACCGATGGGAGCCAATGCCGATAAAGTTACCGTATCCTGGTCGCCGAACCGTTCAGTAATTGCTTTTAGTAAAACCGGCGGTAACGACCTGGGAACTTACCGCAAAGAAATACTTTTAATAGGACAAAATCAAGAAAATTTTAAATCCATTACCGTGGAAGGTTTGGGTTTTGAATCACAATGGTCTCCAACTGGAGAAAAATTACTTTACAGTGTTTACAGTCCAAATAGCGACTATAAACCGGAATTATGGATAACCAACGCTTCCGGAGAAAAAATCGGTTCGGGCAGAGAAATGTTAAAAATCAACACTTGGGCTGAAAAATGCGCTTTTGTCGACAACAACACTCTTTATTGCGCCGTTCCGAAAACATTACCGCAAGGCGCCGGAATATCCCCTTCTATCGCCAACGGTACGCCGGACGATCTTTATAAAATAGATTTGGGTACCGGATTAAAAACTCCCATAGATCTCGGCGGAGATTATTCTATAAAAAACATTTACTTTGACAAAACGACTTCAAAATTGCTTTTTTCCGATTACAATCAAATCGGCCTGTTTGAAGCCAAACAATAAAATATATGAATAAAAAAATATTTTTATTCGGCGCGATAATTTTGGGAATAATGTTTTTATTTACTTTTTCGGTGGTTAAAAAAAGTGCGCAAATCAACATTAAACCTACGGACAAACCTTTGATTGAAGATCTGTCCGTTACTTTACCGGTAAATGAAAATGATCCTATTTTTGGCAACCCGGGAGCACCGGCCACGGTAAACGAATTTTTTTCTTTTGAATGCGAACAATGTGCTAAAAGACACGCCGAAATCGTTTCTTTTATAGAAAACAATCCCGGAAAATTTCGTTTGCTTTCCAAAGAAATAGCCGCAGAAGATTGGTTGGGTAACAAAAAGATGTTTCCGATAATCGCTCTTTTCTGCGCAAAACAACAGGATAAATACTGGGATTTTCTAAATCAAGCCGTTAAATTACGAAATTTTGACGAAACCACCGCCAATAAACTAGCGATAGATTTAAAATTGGATACGCTTTTGTTTGAACAATGTTTGAACAACGATGAATATGTAAGTGTTTTGATAAACGAACAATCAAATTTAAAAAATCTTGGTTTTACGGAAACTCCGAATATTTTTATAAACAACAAAAAAATTAATTTGACTGACGAAGTGACACTGGACACTATTTTAAAACAAGTTCCCCTACAATAATATGAAAAAATCGATAGCGTTATTGTTTATTTTTTTCGGAATCTTACAACCCGCAATCGCGTCTGCCGAAGACGTATTGTGTACTTGCTCTTATGTCGATAAAAACGGAAATTCTTTAGAAAAAACAACTCAAGAATTTGTAACAAACACCGGAGATTCTTCGTGTGATTCGTTACCTATCACCATCAACAATCGCAATTGTCCTTCCGGAATAAACAATTGCAATGAAATAGCTTCCGATTGTAAAGCCATTCCGACAACCTATGAAACTATACGATGCGTATGCGAAGTTTATTCCGTACCTTATGAAAGAATAGACGCCACCATCTATCCATACGTTCAAAAACTCCCAAACGAAACCAAAGAAGGTGTTTGTAATAAAAAAGCTTTTGAGCTTGATAAAGCCAGTAATAACACAACAAAAAATTATTGCAAAGTATACGTTCCAGCCACTACCAAAATAGAAGATGAATTTGGTTTAAAGGCCCCAACTTTACAAGTAAAAATTCCCGGGTTGGAAAAATTTTCCGAACCACCATCAATTATGGATGAAAGCGGACGAGCTTATTTTCCCTGGGTTGGTGAATATATTCGAGCTATTTATAATTTTGGTTTAACCGCCATCAGTATTTTGGCAGTATTGATGATTATCGTTTCGGGTATAAAAATAGTGAGTTCAGGACTGGGTGGGGATCGCAAAGAAGCTTATAAACGTATAACTCAAGCAGTTATCGGTTTGGCTTTAGCTTGGGGATCATACACTTTGCTTTACTTGATTAATCCTGAACTTCTAAATTTAAAAAGTTTGGGTGTAAAACTAATTCAGCCAATGGAAATATACGAAGGATTGGGCGAAGGAGAAACCGGTCCGGAAAACGCGGGTAAGTGCGGAGGAATGTCGGGAAAACCGCAAACCTTGGCTTCAAACTTGGGACTTAAAGGAGATTTTTACCAATATTCCAATTATAGCACTCGTTACGGAAATACTTGTGAAGTTCCGGCTGAACCGAAAGCGGTTATTCTCCATTATACCGCTACTCCTCCGGCGACAAAAATTTCCGGTATAGTAAAATATTGGGGCAATGATCAACTGCCTATCAGCGAAAGATCCGGAGCTTCTTGTCAAATAATCTTGGATAGAGACGGAATTGCTTATCAAATTACTGAAAAATTGAACGAAAAAGTCATTTGTCATGGTGGTTCTAGTGGAAAAAATTGGAACATCGGCGGTATAGGAATCGAAATTATGGGTGAAAATTCCTCGGAATTATTAGGTAACAAAAAACAGATGGAGGCCGTGGCAGATTTGATTAAAAAATTATCTTCCGCCTACAACATTCCTCTAACTAATAGCGTGGATAATATGATAAACGGCACCGGAGGAATTTTTTCACATCAACAAATTACCAAGTGTGAAGGAGCGACAAATCAAAAACAAGATCCTGGAGAAGAATTTATGAAAGAAACTTTTAAATTAATAGGCGCAAGTTATATTGATTGGACTACGGACAAAAGATGTGTTAACAAATAATCGTTTTACCAATAAAAACATGTCCAAAAATCAAACTATCTTTGTTTGTTCCAACTGCAACGCACAATTCCAAAAATGGGTTGGGCGTTGTTTGGAATGCGGAAAATGGGGAACAATAGATAAAAATCCGATCACCCTATCCCCTGACGAAAAAACAGAAGAAAAAATTTATCCGACAATTAAAACCGTGGCACTTGGTGAAATCAAAGGTTCGGAAACAAAAAGAATCGCGACCGGTATTGATGAGATGGATCGCGTGCTTGGCGGAGGTCTGGTACCCGGAAGCTTTGTACTCTTGGGAGGAGAACCGGGAATTGGTAAAAGTACTATCGCCTTACAGCTGGCCAATGCCATAAAAAATACCATTTATATTTCCGGTGAAGAGTCCGTTGAACAAATAAAAATGCGCGCGGACAGGTTGGAGATAAAAAATAACGTTTTGATGCTTGCCAATGAAACTCATGTGGAAAAAATAATCGCCACTATCAAAGAAAAAAAACCGGTATTAGTCGTTATAGATTCTGCACAAACCATTTATTCTGCCGAGTCAGACGGTGAGGCCGGCGGACTATCGCAAATCCGCGTTTGCGCTACCAAAATCATGGAAACAGCCAAAACAACCAACACAGCCGTAGTTTTGGTCGGACATGTAACCAAAGATGGTGAAGTAGCCGGTCCGAAAACTCTGGAACACTTAGTTGATACAGTTTTATATCTCGAAGGCGACCGCCACCATTTTTACCGCGTTTTGCGCACAGTCAAAAATCGTTTCGGTAGTACGGACGAAGTGGGTGTTTTTAATATGGGACAAAACGGTTTGGAGGAAGTAAAAAACCCTTCAGCTTTGTTTTTGTCCGAACGCCAAGAAAATTTATCTGGCAATGTAATCACCTGCCTGATGGAAGGAACCCGCCCCATGCTTTTGGAAATCCAAGCCCTGGTTAGTAAAACTTCTTTTGGTTATCCAATACGCAAAGCCAGCGGATTTGATCTCAACCGTTTGCATGTTTTGATAGCGGTGTTGCAAAAAAGAGTCGGCCTAAATTTGGAATCATACGATATCCATCTCAACGTGGTCGGTGGATTGACAGCCGACGAACCGGCCGCCGATCTGGCCGCAGCGCTGGCCATTGCAAGCGCCTTCAAAGACAAACCGCTTGACGCGCGCCTGGCATCTTTTGGCGAAGTCGGTTTGAACGGTGAAATAAGACCTATCCCCTATGCGGAAAAAAGAATTAAAGAATGCGAGCAACTGGGATTGAAAGCCGTCATTACGAATCTCGGCGCAAAAAATAAATATAAACCGACGGACAAACTGAAATTGTTGGAAATAAAAAATATCCAAGAAATAGTAAAACATACATAAAAAAACCACCCGCGAGGGTGGTTTAAAATTAAAGTACGAATATCAAAGAGGTTTGAGACCGGGAAGGGACCGGGAACAGTTGCAGGGTTTAATAGCCTGCTGTTTGGCGAAATAGAACAGCTGTTCCGCTTCTTTCCTTTTCCTTTTGTCTGAGAACTCCTTCGGCGGAGTGCCCGTTTCCAGCACCTGGACATTGGTGCATACTAAATTTCTGAAAAAAAGCCTGGCCTTGGAACCATCAAAGAACATGACAGTCGCTTCCCCTTCGGGAATAACCTTCAAATCAGAAGCTTCGCCGACAAATTCAGCAATAGTTCCGACCTGGGTCAGATGACAGGCAGCTTCTTTTCCCTTCAACTCACGGAACCGGCACGGAGAAGCTTTTTTAAACAAAGCATCTACCGCCTGGGCCGCAGTGGAAATTTCAGAATCGCTGGGCATGGAGTACCTCCATTAAAAAAACAATAACGAACCGCCAATACTTTAACACAAAACCCTTGAACTATCAAGGGTTTTATTAACAAACAAAATTTTATATTATTCCAGATGCACGGTTTTCTCCCAAGCCCCGAATTTGGCTTTAATGGTCGGATATTTATCAAATTCAACTGCAATTTCTTTGGCCGCTTCGCGCGCTTTTTTTATCAAAACTTGATCGGTTAATTTTGCCAAACGTAAATTTTCTTCTCCGCTTTGCGCCGTACCGTAAACATCGCCCGGTCCCCTGATTTCTAAATCCTTTTCCGCCAATTTGAAACCGTTGTTTTCTTTTTCAAAATATTTCAAACGCTCGGCTGATTTTTGGGTTTGTTTTTGCGGAAACAAAAAACAATATGATTGATATTCGCTTCTACCTACCCGACCACGAAATTGATGTAATTGAGCCAAACCAAATCGTTCCGCCCCTTCTATCATCATCACTGTGGCATTTGGAATATCTACTCCGACTTCTACTACCGAAGTGGAAACCAAGATATCAACTTCTTTGTCTTTGAATTTTTGCATCACCAAATCTTTTTCTTCCGCTTTCATTTTGCCGTGTAAATATCCGACTTTCAAATCGGGAAAAATATTTTTACTGAGTTTTTCATATTCGCTCATCACACTTTTCTTTTCCAAAGATACATTCCAACTCGGACGATAATCGTTTATTTCAATACCATTTTCTTCTTCTGTCTTTTTTTCTTCAATAAGCGGACAAATCACAAAAACCTGTCTCCCCTGTTTCACTTGAGCGCGAATAAATTCATAAGCTTTCTGACGATTGTGTTCTTCCACCAATCGCGTCATTATTTTTTTTCGCCCTAACGGCATTTGTGAAATAATGGAAATATCCAAATCGCCATAAACCATCAAAGCAAACGAACGCGGAATAGGCGTAGCCGTCATACTCAAAAAATGCGTGTGCTCGCCTTTTTCTTTTATTAATTTTCTCTGATTAACACCAAAACGATGTTGTTCATCAACCACCACCATTCCTAATTTTGGAAAATTAATCTTATCACCCAATAGCGCATGGGTGCCGACGATAATATTTACCTCGCCTTGTTTAATTTTATTTAATATTTCTTTTTTCTGGCCAGACTTAGATTGAATTTTAGATTGATGATTTATGATTTCAGATTTAGAATTTGTTAAAATTGCAATTTTTACTTTATCACCTAAAAGCTTACACAAAGTATTATAGTGTTGGTTAGCTAATATCTCTGTCGGAGCCATCAAAACACCTTGATAACCATTTAAAACGATATTTAACAGAGAAATGCCGGCCACTATGGTCTTACCTGAACCTACATCACCGGAAAGCAACCTATTCATAGGTATCCCCTTTTGTAAATCTTGTAAAATCTCCCAGGCTGACCTTCTTTGCGTGTCAGTTAACTTATACGGCAAACTTGTAACAAAACTTTTTATCTCTGATTCAAAAAATTTCATTGCCGGAGCTTTTTGGATAGTACGCTTCGCGCGTGTAATTTCCGATTTGAGTTGTAATAAAAATAATTCGTCAAATTTTAACCTGTCCGTGCTTTGTTTGAGATCAACATCATCTTTGGGAAAATGAATTCCTTGCAATGAATCTTTCAGCGGTACCAAATCAAATTTTTCCAAAACTTTTTCCGGTATCCAATCTTTCATTTTTTCCGTGACAGGCAATGCTTGTTCCATCAAAAATCGCATTTGTTTTTGTGTTATCCCGTGAGTTAATGGATACATCGGCACCATTCGCGCGGTATGCGTTTGGATATTTTTGTTTTTTTCCTAATAAGGACTATTCATTTTTACCCCAAACATATCATCGCTGACTTTACCGGAC
>CAYWMO010000019.1:0-8037 GCA_964459625.1 uncultured Gammaproteobacteria bacterium
TTATAGCAATGGTGATGTTTATGAATCGCGGATTGAGTACTATCGGTTTGATTTCTGATTTGAATTTTGAAGACGCGAAAAACAAATTCGTTTTACCGCCGATAACTCTGGATGAAGTCATAATTTATCATAAAGATATTCAAAATAATCAAATAATAATTTAATTTTAAAATCGAGATTATGTTTAAACTTAACGCTGAAAAGAGAGAACAAAAAAGCACCAAAGTCAGAGCCGAAGGAAAAATTCCGGCCGTGGTTTATGGCGCCGGTTTACAAACCGAATCAGTTTCTCTTTCTTTAAAAGAATTTGAAAAAATTTACAAAGAAGCCGGTGAAGCCAGTTTGATTGATTTGGTTTTGGACGGTAAAGATTACGGCAAAGTTTTGATTTATCAAGTTGATGTCGAACCTATCAAAGGAAAAATAATTCATGCCGATTTGAAAAAAGTCGATATGAACAAACTTATTAACGCCACCGTAAAATTGATAATCGTTGGAGAAGCTCCGGCTGTCAAAGAACTCGGCGGTACCTTGGTTCGCAATGTTGAAGAAATCGAAATCGAATGTTTGCCGAAAGATTTGATTTCTCATTTGGATATTGATTTGTCCGTTTTGAAAACATTTGATGATGCTGTAAAAATTTCCGATTTGAAATTGCCTCAAGGCGTAAAAATCGCGGATTCTCACGGTGATCAGATTTTGGCCAAAGTTTTGGCTCCGTTAACCGAAGAACAAATCAAAGCTATGGAATCTACTTCCGAACCGGTTGATTTAAGTAAGATTGAAACCGCCGGTAAGAAGAAAGAAGAAGCCGAAGAAGGTGATGCTGCCGCTCCGGTCAAAGAAGAAAAGAAATAGACACTGTCACTGGCGTGACAGGTATATAATTCCGTCGTTCGCCCCAGATACAAGCTTCGCTTGTGCCTGAGGGCTCACTAGAAATTATAATTTCTAATTTTCAAAACCCGTTCGCCACAAGCGGACGGGTTTTGTGATATAATAGGGAAGTATGCAAAAAAGAACGTATAAAATTTTGGATTTAGTGTTTATTTTTACCAGTTTGATTTTGGTTGGTATTTTGTTTTGGCAGTTTGGTTTTGATAATACTACTTGGTTTAAACAGGATAAAACTGAAGAAAAAATTATTGAAAATAAACCGGCTTATATAGATAAATTGACCGGAGTAGGTACGGATGTTTTGGAAGATGCGAACCCTGTTCCTTTGGCTATTATGATAGACAATCACCCCGAAGCATTTCCTTTAAGCGGTCTTAATGAAGCCAAAACTGTTTATGAAGCGCCGGTTGAAGGGAATATGACCAGGTTTATGGCTATATTCGCTCAAAAGCAAAATGTGGACAAAGTCGGTCCGGTCAGAAGTGCCAGGCCGGATTATCTGGATTGGGCGCAAGAATACGGTATTCCGTTGTATGTTCATTGTGGCGGGTCTCCTGAGGCCTTGACTCGTCTTAAAACCGAACGTAATTTGATTGATTTTAACGAATTTTATCATGGTGTTTATTTTTGGCGCGATTCCGATCGTGACGCTCCGCACAATTTGTACACTTCAAGTTCGTTGTGGCAAGCAGCTTGGGAAAAATATGGTAAAGAATCCTCTTGGCAAACATTTACTTTTGGCCAAAACAATTCAACTACGCCGGCCGCCGAAGTCGAAGTGGCGTATTCCGTCAATTTTAAGGTTGGTTGGAAATATAATTATTTGAAAAAAAATTACGAAAGATATTTTCGCGGAGAAAAATTTTTGGATGATAAAAACGACGCAATTTTTGCGCAAACGGTGATTATTGTAAAAAATAAAATAAAAGTTTTGGATGAAATCGGTCGATTGGCGATTTACAACATCGGTTCCGGCGACGCTTATATTTTATCCGGGGGGAAAGTGGTAAAAGGTCAATGGCGAAAAAGCAAAGCTGAATTTCGCACTCGATTTTACGACGAAAACGGCGCGGAATTATCCGTGCCGCCTGGGAAGATTTGGTTTATGTCCGTACCGACGGAAGTAGAAGTTAAGATATTTTAATCTTAACCACTCGGTCAAAACCGGATAAATCTTTGATGATTTCAACACTTGCCTCTGGCAGGTGTTTTTGTATCAGGGAAAAAATTTGTGAAGATTGGCGAGGATCGATTTCCAGTAAAATTACAAGATTTAAAGATTTAAAAATTACAAGATTGTCATAAATTTGTTGTAAGAGTTGCTCATAAATATTCAATCCTGTGTCATTATCAGACACGAGAGCAGTTTTTGGTTCTTGTTGGATGGACGGTTCATTTTTCCACCATTCTTCTTTGAGATAGGGGAGGTTGGCGGTGATGATTACAGATTGAAAGATTGAAAGATTACAAGATTGCAAGATTGGTGAAAGTAGGTCGCCATGAAGAAAATTTATTTTTACGTTGTGTTTTTTAGCGTTCTTTTTTGCAATTTTTAAAGCTTGTTTGGAAATGTCTGTGGCAATGGCGTTAATCTTGCAACCTGCCTGCCGGCAGACAGGTCTTTTCAATATCGTAATTGGTATACACCCGGTTCCCGTACCAACGTCAATCAATATTATGTTTGATATTGGAAATTGGATATTTGAAATTTCGTCGATGGTAGCATCGACGAGGGTCTCTGTGTCTGGTCGCGGAATCAACGTATATTTATTTACCAAAAAATCCAAATTATAAAACTCTTTATAACCAAGGATATAGGATATTGGAATTCCTTTGTGAAATTTTCGCAAATAATATTTGTATTTCAAAAGAGCCCAAAAATTTTTATATTCGGGATGAGTCAAAAGCCATTCTTTGGTTTTTTGGGAAGCCTTTGATAACAGCAAAAGCTCTTCGTTGTTGCTGAATTTAAACATTTTATTCATCTTCTTCGTCGCTGGCGGCCGAACTTACGCCGGCATAATCGGCTTTTCGTAAAGCTTCAATAACCGATGTCAGATCGCCGTTTAAAATAGTGTTGATATTGTTCCAACTTTCTTTAATACGATGATCGGTTATTCTGTCTTGAGGAAAATTATAAGTGCGAATTTTTTCACTGCGATCTCCGGAACCGATTTGTTTTTTCTTTTTTTCAGACATTTCTTTTTGTTGTTTTTCGCGTTCTACTTCATAAAGACGGGAGCGTAATACGGCCATAGCTTTTTCGCGGTTGGCGGCTTGAGATCGTTCGTCTTGACACTGGACGATAGTGTTAGTCGGAATATGTACGATACGAACAGCGCTATAAGTAGTGTTGACACTTTGTCCTCCGTGTCCGCCAGCGCAAAAAGTGTCAATACGTAAATCTTTGGCTTCTATCTTGAATTCAGCTTCCTCGATTTCTGGCATTACTGCCACAGTTACGGTAGAGGTGTGAACGCGTCCGGCTTTTTCGGTTTCCGGGACTCTTTGCACGCGATGAACTCCCATTTCGTATTTTAAATCTTTATATACGTTTTGTCCTTTTACTGAAAAAATAACTTCTTTAAATCCGCCTATACCTATGATACTGGAATCTATCAATGATGTTTTCCAACCTTTGTTTTCCGCGTACTTGTTGTACATACGGTAAAGCTCAGCGGCAAACAGAGCCGATTCGTCTCCACCGGCCGCGGCGCGGATTTCGATAATAACATCTTTTTTATCCAACGGATCTTTCGGTCTCATTGCTTCTTCCAATTCCGCGGTCAACTTTGTTGTTTGTTCGGTCAAAATATTTATTTCGGTTTTAGCCATTTGTTTTAATTCTTCGTCAGTCTCTTTTTGCAGAAGTTCTTCGGCCGATTGCAGATTTTTTTCCAACTGTTCCAATAAATCCGCTTTTTCCACTATCGGTTTCAATTCGGTGTAATCTTGAGAAACTTCTTTTAATTTTTTGGAATCGTTAAGCACGGCCGGATCGGAGAGTTCTTTTTCCAGTTTTAAAAATTTATTTTTTATTTCTTTGAATTTTTCAAGCATATTTTAAAATTTAAAAATAAAAAACAGACTCGGCAAAAATACCAGGTCTGTTTTTATTTGTTTTATCTAAGCTTCTTTTTTGGTTTTAGTAGTTTTCTTTTTGGCAGCAGTGGCGGCTTTTTTGACTTTTTTACCTTTACGAGAAACGGCAGCGGCCGCTTTCTTTTCAAAACGTTCTTGGAATTTTTCTACGCGTCTGGCGGTATCTACAAATTTTTGTTTACCAGTATAAAAAGGATGGCATTGGTTGCACAATTCCACGCGGATTTCTTTCATAGTGCCTCCGGTAACAAACGTATTGCCGCAAGCGCAGGTGACTTTACAGTCATTGTAAAATTCAGGATGAATTTCTTTTTTCATATGATAAAATATTTTTTTCAAGCTTTAGTGCGTTTATTCTAACCGAATCGTATTTTTTTGTCAAGGGAGGGGTCTTGACGAAGTGATTATCGAGTTGGTTGTTTTTCGCTTGACAGTAGCCAAAAAATCGGTTATAGTATTTCCACAAATTAAATTTATTTTTATCACTCACTCGTCTTGGCTAATATTAGCCATTTTTCCTCCCTTTGATCACTCAAGGGGTATGGGCGAGGAGGAAGTAATAAGGAAAATATATGTCAAAAATGCCAACATTGTTGGAAATGCTCAAGGCCGGGGCACATTTCGGCCACCAGAAATCACGCTGGCACCCGAAAATGGCCTCGTACCTTTTCGGTAGCAGAAACGGCGTGCACATCATTGATTTGGAAAAATCCTTGGTGGAATTGGAAAAAGCTTATGAATATGTAAAGAGTTTGGCGGCTAACGGCAAGCTTATTTTGTTTGTGGCTACCAAAAGACAATCTCGAGAGATTGTAAAAGCGGCTGCGGAAAGTTGTGAAATGCCTTTTACCGTGGAGCGTTGGATTGGTGGTTTGCTGACTAATTTTGATGAAGTTAAAAAACGCATCAAAAAATATTTACAAATGAAAGAAGAAGTTAGAACCGGCGAAGTTGAAAAATATACTAAAAAAGAACAAATTGAATTTAAAAAAGAATTGGAAAAAATGGATTCTTATTTGAGCGGTTTGGTAAAATTGGACAGAATGCCTGAAGCTGTTTATATTGCGGATATGCGCGTGGAAAAAACGGCCATTGCCGAAGCTCAAAGAACCGGTGTAAAAATTGTCGGCGTGTGTGACAGTAATGTTAATCCGGAAAAAGCCGATTATGTGATACCGTCCAACGACGATGCTGTGAATGCAATTAAAATAATCGCCGAATTGATGGCTGAAGCTGTTAATGAAGGAAAAAAAGAATGGGAAAAGAAAAAAGCCGAAGTAGTCGTCAAAGAAGACAAAACTCCGGTTGCTATCAAAAAAACACCTCGTCGCATCATTAAAAAAGAGGAATCCCTATAAGTTTAAAGTTTACAAAGTTAACTAGTTAACATTATGAATATAACTGCCAACGATATAGCCAAATTTCGTGAACAAACCGGCGCCGGCATGATGGATTGTAAAAAAGCTTTAGAAGAAGCTCAAGGTGATATGGAAGCCGCAGCGGAAATTTTACGCAAAAAAGGTGTTATCAAAGCTGCAAAACGCGGAGATAAAATCGCCGCCGAAGGTTTGGTTGCCGTCAAAACGCAAGGTAACTTCGGTGTAGTTTTGGAAGTAAATTCCGAAACCGATTTTGTCGCAAAAAATGAAGATTTCAAAAAAATGGTCAGTGAAATCGCTGATTTCTTGTTGGTAAAAAAACCGTCATCTTTGGAAAGCGCTTTAGCTGAAAAAATAAATGATATCTCTTTGACCGAATACATCAATAACGCTATTGCCAAAATTGGGGAAAAAATTTCTTTCCGCAGATTTGCAATTTTGGAAAAAACAGACAGCGACGTTTTTGGTCCGTATTTGCACTTGGGTGGTAAAATAGCTGTATTATCAATACTCAATAACACCGCTGACGAATCTTTGGCTCGCGATATTTCCATGCAAGTGGCGGCCGCTAATCCGAAATTTTTGAATCGTGAAATGGTGGATACGGAAACTTTGGACAAAGAAAAAGAAATTTACGCCGAACAATTACGTGCTCAAGGAAAACCGGAAAATATCATTGAAAACATTCTTAAAGGTAAAATGGATAAATTTTACAGTGAAGTTTGTTTATTAGAACAACCTTTTATCAAAGACGAAGAAAAAACCATTATTGCGTATTTGGCGGCTAAAGGCGCCGATATTAAAGTGGAAAAATTCGTTCGTTTTGAACTAGGTGAAGGATTAGCTAAAAAAAGCAACGATTTTGCCGCGGAAGTGGCTGAACAGATTGGACAATAAAAATTTAATCTTGCAAAAACAACCTCGGTTTTGTCCGGGGTTGTTTTTATTTTGTTTTTGCTTTAGAATAAAGAAACTAAAACTGTAAATTTATATGATTAAACTGACAGTAAATACAAAGAGGTTAGGGCCCGTACTGGCTCGACACCCCTGGGTTTTTTCCGGGGCTATTAAACAAATTCCGGAAGGCCTGGACTGCGGTATGCCAGTAGGACTTTTTGACGAAAACGGAAAGTTTATAGGTCAAGGATATTTCAATTCTTATTCGCAAATAGCGGTCCGTCTTTGGAGTTTTGACGAAGCCGAAGAAGTGGACCAGCAATTTTTTGATAAACGTGTAAAAGCGGCCCTTAAATTGCGTGAAGAATTCGTACTTGATAAAAATACCGATGCTTGTAGGATAATTTACGGGGAGAATGATTTTTTGCCCGGGCTTATTGTGGATAAATATGCCGATTATTTGTCCGTGCAATTTCATAATCGTGGTATTGAATTTTGGAAGGAGCAGATTTTGGCCGCTTTGGTAAAAATTCTTAAACCCAAAGGAATTTATGAGAGATCGGATGTTAAAGTCCGAGGAATAGAAGGTGCGGAAAAGAAAAGTGGTTTGCTTTATGGTAAGGTTCCGGAAAAAACGGAAATAAAAGAGAATGGTCTAAAATTTTGGGTTGACATTATCAACGGTCAAAAAACAGGTTTCTTTTTGGATCAACGCGACAAGCGCGCGGCTTTGCAAAAATATGTCAAAGGAAAAAAAGTTTTGAATTGTTTTTCTTATACTGGGGGGTTTAGCGTATATGCGGCAAAGGCCGGTGCAAAAAAAGTTGTAAGCGTGGATGCGTCGCAAAATGCCATAAATATAGCGGAAGAAAATTTTAAATTGAACAAATTGGATTTTAAAAAAACGGATTTTATCGTTGCTGACGTTAAAGAGTATTTGGGAAGATTGGAAGTTGCGGAGGAAAAATTTGATATTATTATTTTGGATCCGCCGGCTTTTATTAAAGATCGTCATAAAATTCAAGAGGGGATGCTCGGTTATCGAAAAATCAACGAAGCGGCCATCAAGTTGTTGCCTGCAAATGGAATATTGGTTAGCGCGTCATGTTCGGCTCATCTGAGTTTGCCGGATTTTAGAAGGATGTTGGCCAATGCGGCCGGTAGAGCGGGAAGAAATTTGCAAATTTTGGAAACCTTTACTCACGGTATTGATCATCCGGAAATAGCCGCTTACAACGAAGGAGAATATCTCAAAGTCATATTTGCATTAGTGTCATAAAAAAGGTATAATAATCTTAAATTTTATGGATAAAAAATTATTAAAACAATCGCTTTTGCACGTCGTTTTGGCAATCGCGTATATTTTTGGTGTTGCCGCTTTTTTTCAAACTGCCGAGTTTCTTTTGGGTAAGGCGGATAATTTTTTCTCGCCTGTTATCGCGTTGATGTTGCTCGTATTATCGGCGGCGATTATGGCTGTTTTATTTTTCGGCCGCCCGGTACAATTGTATTTGGATAATCAGAAAAAAGAAGCGCTGACATTTTTGGGTTATACGGTATGTTGGTTTGCTTCGGCTTTTATTTTTGTTTTGTTAATTTTATCAATAATTAATTTAAAATAATTAAATATTTTATCGTATATGGTTTGAAAGCAAACCATATAAACGCATTCGTTTGGAAATAAATAACTACATTTATTTATTTCTCTCACTCATTTTGATTATGAACATCGCAATTAACGGCTTTGGCCGTATCGGGAGGC
>CAYWMO010000020.1:0-7838 GCA_964459625.1 uncultured Gammaproteobacteria bacterium
TTACCCCATTTTTTGGGCGGCGGTTTTGGCGGCTTTATTTTATCCTTTATATTTCAAATTAAACACCAAGTTAAAAAGTCCGAATTTGGGAGCTACTCTTACTTTAGCCGTAGCCATTATTGCTATTACTATCCCTCTTTTGACCATCGGCGGTATTTTGATAGCTCAATCTCTGGATCTTTATACCAAGGTTAGTGCCAATCAAGATCAAATAACTTCATTTATCAAAAATGCCGCTTCTACCATACAAAACAATCCGCTCACCACTCGTTTCCACGTTAATGAAACTTTTTGGATAGAAAAATTTTCCGAGGGAGCCAAATTCGTAACTTCCTACATTTTTACCAATCTCACCAAGATCACACAAAACTCCATCTCTTTTTTTGTGATGGCGGTTATCATGCTTTATACGCTTTATTTCTTTTTACGCGACGGAGAAAAAATTCTGAAAAACTTGATGCACTTGTGTCCGTTGGGAGATAAATATGAAAAAATATTATATAAAAAATTCACTGATACGGCTTTCGGAACTCTCAAAGGAGTAGCTATTGTCGGCGGTCTGCAAGCTGTTCTCGGCACCATAGCTTTTACTATAGCCGGCATTCAAGGCGCTTTGATTTGGGGTTTAGTAATGTTTTTATTCACACTACTACCGGCTTTCGGTTGCAGTTTGGTTTGGTTCCCGGCTGGAACACTCTTATTACTTTCCGGAAAAATTTGGCAGGGTGTTTTCATTTTACTCTTTGGTTTCTTTGTTATCAGCACGGTAGATAATCTTTTACGACCGATAGTTGTCGGCAAAGAAGCACAGCTTCATCCTTTGTTTATTTTATTTTCCATGCTTGGCGGCATTATAGTATTTGGTATCTCCGGATTTATTATAGGCCCGATAGTTGCCGCGTTGTTCCTGGCTTTTTGGGAAATGTATGATGAATATTATAGAGAACAGTTGGATAACAATTAAATGCCAAAATCAAACGATTTTAAACCCCGCTTTCCAAAAGCGGGGTTATTATTTACTTGACAAAATGAAAAAAAATAATTATAATCATTTTACAAAATGCGGTAGTAGTTCAGTTGGCTAGAATGTCTCCTTGCCAAGGAGAAGGTCGCCGGTTCGAATCCGGTCTACCGCTCTAAAGAACGCAGCAGCGTTCTTTAATAAAAAATATCGCGGGATAGAGCAATTGGCAGCTCGCCAGGCCCATAACCTGGAGGTTCTCGGTTCAAGTCCGAGTCCCGCAACAAATAAAACAACACAATAATTTGTGTTGTTTTTTAGGACTTGAACGCCGGACCGATATTGCGCGACACAGGAGAGCAAGCGCAATCGGGAGGCGGTGGTCAGACCGAGAAGCCGGAAGGCGACGAGAGTCGCGACCAAGTCCGAGTCCCACAACAAATAAAAAGATCCGCCAAATCGGATCTTTTTTGTTTTTTAAATAAACTTATTTGGCTAATCTTGGCCAAACCCACCTCTTGACAAAATCGTTAAAATATGCTATAATGTCCAGTTAAGTTCTTTCCCAAAAAATATCAACTTTTGAAACGTTGGAGGTTCCCATGTCAAAATTTAAGCAGCTTCGCAGACTTTCCGGTGTGTTGGTTTACATTCCCGAAAAAGGCCCCTACATGAAGTATGTCCCCACCTTCAGTTTCGGAAAAAATGAGGTTCAGGCTCACTGGTCCCATGGCCAGCCGATTCGTGTCAGCGGTGGTAAAAGTATTATCATCAACAGGCACTTCTACGTGCCCAATGAGATGCTCGGTAAAACTATCGTCACCCGGGTCGAAGTCATCGAAAAAACGACCGACGACAACAGGAAATTTCTGCTGATCAACTTTTATCCCGAAGACAAACCCGTCAAACGGGAAGCAAAGTTCGTTCAGATCTCCGACCCGACACCGGAAGATGCTTCTCATTTCTTCCCGGTCAGCGAGAACAGTAGATGTGGTATATACTTTCACCCCCTGAACTAAAAGGCCCATCTCTTACATCACCCCCGCTTCGTGCGGGGGTATTTTTTTATAAAAAACCTGTTCTTTAAAACAGGTTTAAATATTTCATACATTATAATTTCTTTGCCAATTCATCCAATCTTTTTTGAATAACATCCAATTTTTCATTTTCGATTCTCGCCAAAACTATCTGTAATTCCTCTATTTCTTTTTTGGCTTCTATATTTGTTTTATAATCTTCCGCCGCTTGAAATCTATCGCGTTCCGCTTGGCGGTTTTGACTCATCATGATGATAGGCGCAGCGTAAGCCGCTTGGGTGGAAAAAAGAAGATTTAATAAAATAAACGGGTACGGATCCCAACGATAAACAAAAGCGAACAAATTTATAAGAATCCAAAAAAACACAAAGGTTGTTTGAAAAATAATAAATTTCCAACTTCCCATTCCAGAGGCCATAATATCAGCCAGACGTTGACCGAAAGTCAATTTTTCTTTATGCTTTTCAAGCCAGGTTTTGGCATTTTCCGCTTTTTTTTCTTTGTTTAACATAAAATTTTATAGATTAATACCTTTATTTTAGCAAAAAAACGAGAAAAAGCCAAATTTTCCGAGTTTTACCTCTTTACTGGGGGTTTTTTTTCAGGTAGTATTAAATTACAATTTTATCGATAAAACCCTTGTAAAATATGTCGCAAAACGACGTGTCCGAAAAAAATAAAATCGTGCTTTTTGTCGTCGATTCGGGTTTTGAATTGTCAAAAAACAAACTTGAACATTTGTCTGCAATAATAGGAAACAAACACAAAATATTCGTTTTGGAAAATTCAAAAATAGACAAAACTGTCAAAGAAGAGCTTTTAAAATCGCAAAGTGATGTTTTGATACTGAACTCCGAAACGGAAATCACCCCGGGATTCTTTGAAGAAATGGAAGTGGTTTTAAAAATTCACGACAAGCACGGAATTGTTTGTCCGAGATCCAACAATGCCGGCATAACCACTTTGCCTTTTGAAAATTATACAAACAAAATAGCCGACAAATTCGATCCGGAAAAATCTTTTGTTTTGTGGGAAAAAATAAAAAATCTTTTACCTTCTTACGCTATAATCCCCTCTGTCGAACCTTTATGCGTTCTTATCAAAAACGATTTGATTTCAAATTTCGGTTTTGGACAAATTTGCGAAATCGTCAATAAAGTTTCTTTAAACAAATTCGCTTGTCGCGTTAATCGTGCGGGATATTCCATTGTTCAAGCCAATCGCGCTTTTGTTTACAACAGAAAAAATTTCAAAACAGATGACACAGAGATCGGCGAAATAAACGCGATTTATCCGGAATACGAAAAAAAAATAAGTGATTATATTGATTTTTACTTACACCCTCTGGAACGATTCGCCTCGGTCTTTTTACAACAAAAACCGAAGTTCCTTTTTTATTTGGCCGATCTGCCGCCGGTTTACAGTGGCACATCAATTAGCGCTTTGGGCTTTTGGCAAAACAACCGTCAAAAACTTTGCGAATTTTTTGATGTTTACGTTTATATTCCGCAAAAAACTTTTGAATTTTTTAAAAAAGAATTCAGCGAAGTCCCCAATGTTATTTATGCCGAAAAAAAACTTGAGGGAATTTTTGCTTTAGCCTACAAACCCTATCAAATTTTCAGTTTTGAAGATCTGTGTTTATTAAATAAAAAAGCGTTAAAATTCGTTTTCACTTTACTGGACGTTATCGCTTTACGTTGTGATTATCTCAGAGAAAAAAATCGTTTTGCCGCGGCCAAACAAGCTCTCCTCTGGGCTGATGGCGCGACTTGCATCAGCGATTATGTCAAGGAAGACGCGGAAAAATTTTTCAATTTAAAACTAAATTTAACCACTGTCTATCCTTACGCTATAGATGAAATTTCCAAAGAACCGCCGATAAAAAATGATAAAATACTTCTGATCGGTAATTCTTTTGCTCATAAAATAATCGCCGAAACTTTGGTTTTTTTGAAAAACATCCCCAATCTAACGGTCCTGGGATCAGAACCGAGAGCGGATTATCCGCAAGTCGTTTTTCACCCTAGTGGCAAACTTGATAAAACAGAATTGGAAAATCTCTATCGCGAAGCAAATATCCTTATTTATCCTTCTCAATACGAAGGGTTCGGCATTCCCTTGCTCGAAGCGGCCAAGTTTAACAAACCGATAATAGCACATGACAATCCTTGCAGTCGGGAGATAGCGGAAAAATTCGGAATCAATAACGTATATTTTTACAAAAGATTGGATGAATTGGAAAAAATTATTCAAAAAATAAACGCTCTATCGGTAACACCGCAGAACAAACCGCCGATTTCTTGGTCAGATTTGTCCGCAAAAATTTTTGACTTCCTGGTAAACATTCATTATTGTCCGCTTGATGTCAAAAAGCTTTCCGACCGTAACAACTTTTTATCTCCGATAAAACAAACCGAAGAAAAAAAAGAAAATTTACAAAAAAACATAAATATAAATATGACCGAACAAAAAACCAATCAATCGACCGGGCGAGATAACAACACCGCAAACTTTTTCAAAGATAAATTTGAAAAAAGTTTTTATGTGCTAAAAAAATACCCGGGATATGTCGTCAAAAGTCCCGGACTCGTCAAAGATTTTTTCGCAACTTTGTTCAAAAGAGGCCCTTATCAAGCGATGCAAAACGCTTATGATTTTATCAAACTTCAAGAAGTGCGCGTAAAAGAAGTTATTGTCGCGCCGAATGTAAAAAAAGCAGAACAAGCTAAAGTGGAAGATCTTAACGTAAGATATAACAATTTTGTCGTTCAAAGAGAAAAAGAATTGTTAAAAATAAAAGAATATTTGGAAGAAGCCGACGGATTTCAAGCCAAACCAAAAATATCTTTGCTTTGTGTGCTGCGAAAAAGCAAAGTCGCAGACATAAACAGAACCGTGGAATCTTTACAAAATCAACTTTATAAAAATTGGAATCTCCTTTTGGGAATCGTCGATAATGATGAAAACTTTAAAAAAGAAATCACGCAATCCGCTTCTCAAAACGAAAGAATAAAAACTTTTGATTTAGAAGAACAAAAAAATCCTTACGAATTTTTATTAAACGCGACTGAAACCGAATATTTCGGACTAATGGATGCCGGCGACGCTCTAGCTCCGGACGCCCTTTACGAAACTATCAAAACTCTCAAGTCTTTTCCGGACGCGGAATTTATCTACGCAGATGAAGACAGAATCAATCAAAAAAATGAATACTTTTTTCCTTATTTCAAACCGGATTGGTCCCCTGATTTACACCTGTCTACCAATTATACAAATCGTTTCGCCATTTATAAAAAAAGTTCAATTATAGCCGCCGGAGGATTTGAAGAACAATACGATACTTTTCCCGATTTTGATTTGAGTTTGAAAATCACCGAAAAAACCGACAAAATACAACATATTTCCAAAGTTCTTTATCATAAAAAATCGGAAAATAAAACCGACTATTTTGATCCGGAAGATTACTCTCGCTTTCTTCAAGAAAGGAAAGCTTTGGTTTCCGCGATTTATCGACGCAAACTGAACGCCAAATTGCAAGACGGACTGTTTCCGCCTTATTATTTGCGTTATGCAATAAAAGAAAACAGTTTTGCCAGTATTATAATCCCCACCAAAGATAAGGTCGGTTTGTTGAAAAATTGCATTGAAAGCATTTTGAAAAAAACCGCTTTTACAAATTACGAAATCATAATTATAGATAATAACTCCAAAGAAGCGGCCACCGAAGAATATTACGAATTTTTGAAAAAAGTTTATCCGGAAAAAATCAAAGTCATCAAATATAATCAACCGTTCAATTTCTCGGCGATAAACAATTATGCGGTTAAACAAGCCAAAGGAGATGTATACGTGTTTTTGAACAACGACACGGTTATCATCAACGAAGATTGGTTGACGGTTTTGGTGGAACAAGCTCAACGAAAAGAAGTCGGCGCCGTTGGATGTAAATTGCTTTATCCCAACAGAACCTTGCAACACGGAGGAGTAATCATCGGTTTAAGCAAAGACAATTATACCAACCATGCCTTTTTACTTTATCCGGAAACCCATCCTCTGACCGACGCTGTTCGAAATTTTAACGCCGTAACCGCCGCTTGTATCGCCGTAAGAAAAGAAGTGTTTGAGGAAATCAAAGGCTTTGACGAAATATTTGCTGTACCTTTTAACGACATTGATCTTTGTCTGCGTCTGAGGTCAAAAAATTATCTTGTGATCTATACTCCTTTGACTCAAATTTATCACTTAGAAAGCGCAACACGCGGTGTTCAAGATTGGCCCGAAGATACCAGAATATTTAAAGAACGTTGGGGTGAGTTGATTTTCAAAACCGACAAATATTATAACTCCAATTTAAGCAGCGATCCGTACAAAACATTTGAATGGCGCGGTTATTAAAAATAAAAAAAACATCAGCTTTATCGCTGATGTTTTTTTTATTTAAACATCTTTTTCTAAACCAAAACCTTCCTCATCATCGTCGTCTTCTTCCTCTTCATCCTCATCATCTTCACTTTCTTCGTTTTCGTCTGTTTTTTCTTCTTTTTCAACTTCTTCTTCCTCTTCTTCTCCTTCGGTTTTAAAACCGAACTCGTCCAACTCATCTTTTTCTTCCTCTTGCCAAACAGCGTCATTTTCGTCGTAATTGGCATCATCATCTCCGGGAGAAAAGGTATTGATATTAATCATCATAACTTTTTTATGTTATACAAGCCCTAAATCGGCTTTTTATGAAAAATATTATAACAAAATATTTGTTTTCGTCAAGACAAAATAAAAAATGGCTAATTGTAGCCCTAAAATCAAAATAAATGGCAATAAAAAACCGATTTTTTTTGTTTTATGACGAAAAACTTTCATTCCGGCAATAGCTCCAATAGTTCCGCCAATAAGAGCCAACAATAAAAGCCGTGTTTCTTTAACGCGCCAGGATTGTCCTTCGGCTTTGGCTTTGTCTAGACCATAAACAAAAAAAGTGATAAAATTAACTACTATTAAATACCAAATTAACCAGGGATAATTATTATAAAAATCTAAAAATATCATATTTAAGATTAAATTTACCTTACGATTATAACATATTTCTTATTAATTTTAAATATAGGGATTGAAATAAGCTCTTGACTTTAGCCGAAAAACATACTATAATTTTTTTACAATTTTGCGGGCGTCGTATAATGGCTATTATTCCAGTTTTCCAAACTGGTAACGTGGGTTCGATTCCCATCGCCCGCTCTAAATAAAAACATCCCGAATTTCAGGATGTTTTTATTTATATTATCTTATTATTTTTACGCTCTGGCGCTGTAATCCCCTGTTTCGGTATTTACCAAAATTTCTTCGCCTTCTTTTATAAATATTGGAGCTTGAATATGCAAACCGTTATCCAAAACTATTTCTTTGGTTACATTTCCGGCTGCACTATTTCCTTTTTCCGCTGGCGGAGCTTCCACTACTTTATATTGGATTTTCTTCGGAATCTGAATACTAACAGGTCTTTCTTCATACAAACCAATAATAACATCCAGGCCTTCTTTGAGATATTTAGCATCATCTCCTATCAAGTCGCCGTCCATCTCTATCTGTTCATAGGACTGCATGTTCATAAACGCGTAATTATCTCCGGTTTTATACAAATACTGCATAGTGACAAATGACACACTGACAATTTCCACGGTTTCACTAGTCTTATATGTCATTTCAATAACTTTACCGGAAGCGAGCGATTTCATACGAGTACGCACAAAAGCCGCACCTTTACCCGGGTTAATATGTTGAAATTCCACGACCACAAACAGGTCGTTTTGGTGCTTTATTACCGCACCTTTTCTAATTTCTGT
>CAYWMO010000021.1:0-4426 GCA_964459625.1 uncultured Gammaproteobacteria bacterium
GGCGGAGCGGAAAAAGTTTTTTTTGATACGATTGCCGGTCTACGCGAGGAAAACCATGAAGTACAGGAATTTTCCATGAATCATTTGCAAAACTTGAAAAGTTCTTATGACAAATATTTTATTTCCGAAGTTGATCTGACCGACGGGAAAAAATGGTGGCATAATTTTTGGCATCTTTTCAAATCTGCCGAAGTGGATGAAAAATTAAATCTAATGTTTAAAGAAAAAGGCAAACCGGATGTCGCGCACCTACACAATGTTTATCATCAACTATCTGCCGGTATTTTCAAAAAAATGAAACGCAGTAAAATTCCGACGGTTTTGACTGTTCACGATGTTCAAGTTATGTGTCCCAATCACCGGATGATAAGGAATAATTCAGTTTGCGAACGCTGTCATAAACACAAATATTATCAGTGTGTTTTGGGTAGATGTGTGGAAGGTTCTTTTATCAAAAGCAAAGTGGCGGCGCTTGAAGCCTATTATTATTGGTTGAAAGGTATTTATCAAGGAGTGGATATATTTATCACGCCAAGTCAATTTTTTAAAGATAAAATGATCTCCTGGGGTTTTCCTGAACATAAAATAAAAGTGGTGCGCAATCCTTACACTCCACCGAGTAAAGTTCCGGAATTGGGAAATAAAGTTTTATATCTCGGTCGATTGCATCAAGAAAAAGGCATTAAAGTTTTTATGGAAAGTTTGTTGCAAGTGCGAGATTTGCCGGTGATTATCGCCGGTAACGGCCCGGAAGAAAAATGGGTTGAAGAATTTATCAAAAAAAACGATTTGAAAAATGTGGAAACGGTCGGTTGGATTGCGGATAATAAATGGGAAGAAATCATCAAACAAGCTAAAGTGGTAGTAGTACCTTCGTTGTTTTATGAAAATTGTTCCATTTCCATTTTGGAAGCTCTCGGCTACGGACGCTTGGTGGTGGCGACTGACAGGGGAGGAAACAATGAATTAATCAAAGACGGAAAAACTGGATTTTTGGTCGCGCCGGAAAACGCAACGGCCTTGGCTGCGGGTATTAAAAAAGCGTTTGCCCTGTCAAAAGAAGAAAGTGACAAAATCATTGTTGCTGCCGGAAAATTGATTTTTGAAAATCATAATTTCCAAAGTTATATCAAACAGCTGGAAGAAATTTATAAAACATTGATTAAACGATAAAAAAATAAACCTCGCTTTAAAGCGAGGTTTATTTTTTAAACGGTTTTGAGTTTAAGCTCGGGTATTTTTTCATTCACTTTATAAACATTTTCGGTTTTCTTGGCAATATCTTCCCAAGCGTAATTTTTTTCCGCGATTTGTTTGTTCTTTTTACCGGCTGTTTGAAGTAAGCCCGGCTCTTTCAAAAGAGACACTATTTTTCCGGATAAAGAAACAACGGAAGCGTTGGTAAACCAAAAGCGGCTGTCGGTGATAACTTCTTGATGTTCCGGAATATCGGATACCAAAGTCGGTATACCATGAGACATGGCTTGTAAAACAGTTATCGGCAAACCTTCGTTTTCGGAAGGGTGAATAAGCATTTTCGCATTGGCGTAAAGCTCATTCAATTTTTTATCGCTTTGATTGCCGGTAAAAACGATATCTTTGTCATTGCCGGCCAAACGGTGCAAATGTTCCACATAATTATCCGTAAAAGCGCTACCTCCGACAATCGCTAATTTATAACCCTTTAACAATTGCGGATTTTTGGTTTTGGCGTTTTTAAACGCTTTGATAAGATAATGAGCGCCTTTGTGAGCGACCAAACGCGAAATCATAACCAAATATTTATTCTTTTCCAAACCAAATTCTTTCAAAGTAGCGCTACCGATATTTTTACCGACCGGCATAACGCCGTTGGGGTTGTATACGGTATAACATTTATATTCGTTAAGCGCATAATTTTGAATGGTTTTGGAAACGGCTATGGTTTGATGCGCGAAAGTGCAAGCGGCTTTTTCTCCGAGAGCCAACATGGTGCGAGCGAACCAATTCCATTTTTGATGATATCTGTCGATACAATGAAAAGTGGAAATGACTTTTGTTTTCGGAGATAATATTCTCGGGATGAAAGACAAAAGCGAAGGACCGACACCGTGATAATGAATCACTTCGGCTTTTTGTACGAAGATGGCGTCCAAAGTACAAACAAAAGTATGAACAATGGCGTCAAAGTGTTTAGTATGCACGGTACCGCGATGAATAACTTTCATTCCTTTGAACTGAGTAATATTTTTGGGAGTATACCAATTTCTGGCATACACCAAAACTTCGTGTTTTTTGGCCAATTGCGCGCCAAGTTCTTCGACGTGTTTTTCAATTCCGCCGAAAACAGCCGGAACGCCTTTTTGACCGATCATAGCTATTTTCATATTTCATAAAGTTTTTGGTTTGAATCGATGGGCGATTCAAGAGCCAGAAATTAAAGTTACTCCGACCTGTTTTTGAAGTAACGAAGTATTATAGCACATTTTGACACTTTTGTCAAGGGTTTTGTTTGGCTTATTTTAGCCAAAAAATAATTTATTGAATTGTTAAAAAGAGCTTTACTGAAAATCGATTTTCGGGTATAATGAACGCATAATTAAAATTTATGCTTATAAACGGGAAAAAAATAGCGGAAAAGTTGAATAAAACTACCGCTAATAAAGTAAAAAAATTAAAAAAAGCCGGATTATCGCCAAAAATCGCCGTGATTTTGGTTGGAAATTCAAAACCGTCGCAAATTTATGTGACGCAAAAAGAGCGTTTAGCCAAAAGGTTAGGTTTTGATTTTGAATTGATAAAACCGAGTTTCAAAATCACTGCTGCTGAATTAAAAAATTTGATTGCTTCTTTACAAAAACAAAAGAATTTGTGCGGTTTGATAGTTCAGCTACCTTTGCCGAAAAAAATAAAAAAAGATGAAGTTTTAAATTCATTGGCAATCGAGACGGATATAGATTGTCTCAGCGCGCAAAGTTTGGGGCGACTTTACCAAGCCAAAAGTTTTGTAGAACCGCCGACTGCCGGCGCGGTGATGGAAATACTTCGAAGTTTAAAAATAAAATTTCCGGGCAAAGAAGTTGTGATTATCGGTGCCGGTATTTTGGTTGGTAAACCTTTGGCGACCATTTTGATGGGGGAAAGAGCGACAGTCACGGTTTGTAATAGTGCGACTAAAGATCTTAAAAAGAAATGTTTAAGCGCTGATGTGATAGTGACCGGCGCAGGAGTAATAAATTTGGTGAAGGCGAATATGGTAAAAAAAGGCGCCATAGTCATTGATGCTGGTTTTTCTTTTATAAACGGTAAATCCTACGGCGATGCGGATGTTGTGGCTTTGGATAAAAAAGGAGTTTTTGTGACACCGACTCCGGGAGGGGTGGGGCCAGTGACGGTAAGCAAGTTGATGTATAATGCGGCAGTGTGCGGAAAGATGAAATTAGATAAAAAATAAGACAACAAATTTAATAAATATCAAATTTCCAACCTGCCTGCCGGCAGGTATCCAATGTCAAATCAATTTCAAAATCTAAATATCCAATTTAAAATTTGTTATTTGGTATTGATTGGAAATTGGTAATTTGACATTTGAAATTATTATATATGTCTTGGTTTGTAATCGCATTATTTGGTTATTTGGTTTTGGCCGGAGTTTCGATTTCCGATAAATTTATTTTGTCCAAAAAATTGGCTACACCGGCAGTTTTTGTTTTTTATACTACGGTTCCATTACTGATTTTGTTTGCGACTTTATTTTTTGATGTAAAATTTTTACCCGACGAAGGAATATTTTGGGCGGGGATTTCAGGTTTGAGTTTGTTGTTTGGTTTTTGGACAATGTATAAAGGATTTTTGAAAAGCGAAGTTTCTCATGCCGGACCGTTGCTCGGAGCCGTTATCCCGTCTTTCGTATTTTTGATAAGCGTCGGATTTTTAAATGAAACGCTTACGGAAAAGCAGGTTTTGGCTTGTTTTCTTTTGATTTTAGGGTCTTTGCTTATTTCTTTTGAAAAAAGTAAGGATCATTCGGGGTGGCATCGCGGATTTTTATGGATTATTGTTTCAGGAGCTCTTTTTGCTGTTTCCCATGTGGCAGCTAAGCAGTTATATGATGTCTATGGTTTTGTTTCCGGTTTGGTTTGGACCAGGGGACTATCAGGGTTGTTTGGTTTGGCCCTTTTATTAACACCTTCCGTGCGCGCGGAAATTTGTTCGTGGTTCAAAAATAAAAAATGTTCTTCCGAGACGGTAAAAGACGATAAAAAAATTTGGTTGATATTGTTTAATAAAATTTTCGGAGTGGTTGGTGTATTGTTGATACAGTTGGCTACGGCGCTTGGCAGTGTTTCTGTGGTAAATGCCATGGCCGGAGCTCAGTTCGGTTTGTTGGTAGTTGTTGTCGGTATTTTGAGTTTGTTTTATCCGAAAATTTTTAAAGAAGAATACA
>CAYWMO010000021.1:4526-7544 GCA_964459625.1 uncultured Gammaproteobacteria bacterium
CCAAGCCTGGCTTTTGAGTTTGGATAAAAACGATAAAGCGGTTTTTGGCGTCAGTTTTACTCCTGATTATGCTCGTTATTTGCAGGTTAATGAAAAAAAATTATTCGGCGAGATTATAGAAAATTGGGGATTCAAATTTGTGCGATTGCCGGTACAATGGAATAATGTTGAAAAAGAAAAAGGTAAATTTGATTTTAGCGAGACAGATTATTATTTGCGGGAAGCCGAAAAAAACGGGGTGCGAATTATTTTGGCTATCGGTCAAAAAACGCCTCGTTGGCCCGAATGCCATATTCCGGATTGGACAGCCTCTTTGCAAACAGGTGAATATAAAAAAGCTCTAAATAACTATATTACGGAGACGGTAAAAAGATATAAAGATCATCCGGCTTTGGAAATGTGGCAAGTGGAAAACGAACCGTTTTTACCTTTTGGAGCGTGTAAAGTTTATAAATACGCGGATTTAAAGATGGAGATAGATTTGGTAAGAAGTTTAGATAATTTGCATCCGTTGATTACGACCGATAGCGGCGAATTGAGTTTTTGGCAGAGAAGCGCCAGAGCGGCCGATTATTTTGGAACTACGATGTATAAAGTTGTTTGGAGCGAACAATTTGGTTATTTTGATTATGATTGGTTACCGCCGTTTTTTTATGTGGCCAAATTATGGTTGGCGGGGAAAAACGTATCCCATGCTTTTATTATGGAACTTCAAGCCGAACCGTGGATTGCCAATCAAAATCTTACCTTGACACCTCTTGATGATCAATATAAAACTATGGATTTGGACAGGTTAAATAAAAATATAGTCTATGCGCAAAAAGTTGGTTTTCCCAGAGTTTATCTTTGGGGAGCGGAATGGTGGTATTGGTTGCAAGAAAAAAAGGGGGTAAATGATTTTGTGGAGGTGATAAAGAATTTGAAAAAGCAGTAAATCTGTCTATTGATAATCAGGACAAAGAAGCTAAAAATAAAAAATACCGGCTGAGGCCGGTATTTTTTATTAGTTGTCTATTTTTTACTTCAATACTATTTGAAACACTCGTCCGGTATCCAATATGTAAGCGGTTTTATTTTTTTCTTCGATAATCATGTCTGTCGGCTTTTCAAATTGATCGGAAGTATATTGATTTTTTATGGATCCGTCTTTGTTGAGAACCACCAATCTTTTTTCTTTGGGATCAAGTATATAAATATATTTATCTTCAGAATAAGTCCAGATTTTGACGCCGGTTTGCAAAGTCGGCTCAAGTCCGGAAACGGCAAATGATTGAAGTTCGCCATTAGTAAATTTTAGAATTTCTCCTTGATTTTTTATTAAGAAAAGATCTCCGTCTATGGTTAAGGAAATCCCGTTTTTAATATCTACATTTTGCGATTTGATCCATTCTTTTCCCAAACCGTATCCGGAAGCTATGGCGTCGTGGCGATAAATTTGATTGTTTAAAGTATCCAAAACATATAAACGGCTATTGTAGGGTAGTAGGGCTTTGATTTCTCCCTCATTATTAGGGAAAGAAATATTGATTTTTTCGAAAGAATTCGTATCGGCAATGTATTTATAAAGTTCTTTCTTATCATTTAAGAATAAAGCTGTTTTTTCATCTTTGAGCGAAACCGCCGAAGAAATTTTGTTACCTCCCGGCAATTTCAAAGTGGCTGTGCCGTCTTTGGTTAATAAATTATAAAGAGATATAGTGTCGCTTTCGATGTTAATGCCGAAAATTTTTCCATCGACTTTGGTGAATTCGGTTATATTTTGAAAACCGAGAACGTTCCAATTTATTAACATGGTTATTTCCGTTTCCGTAAATTTTTGAATTTTTGCTTGCAGTTTCCCAAAATTTTCTTTGATATCGCGGCAATCAGCTTCATCCTGAGGTCTGCAAATCAGAGATTCTAAAGTTTGTTTGATCTGATTTTTGAGATTGGCGGCTGTAATATTGTCACTGTAAATCATGGAATTTTCAGCTTCTTCTATTTTAGTTCGTAGTTCTGAAAATGTTTGTTCGTAATAAGCGTTTTCCTTTTGAATATTTTTGGCGTGTTGTAAATAAAAAATACTGATAACAAAAAATATTAAAACCGCCACAGAAGCAAGTCCTAAAATTTTTGTCATCAACGGCAAATGTTTAAAATTTTGTTTATAGCTGTAGAAAGTTTGTGACCAACGTTCTTTGATTTGACGACGTTGATTTTTATAATTGATGAGATAAAAGAAAATCGATTGTAAAAATTTTAACAGAGCTCCGAATATGGCCGCTAACATCAATACTGCCCACCAAAGTAATTTACCGAAGTTTTTTAGGGCGATCCATAAATATTTGATAACAATTTTTCCCAGATTTGCAATTATTTCTTTGTTCATTCTTTCTGTCAAACGGTGTTTGAGATGGGGTGCGTTTATTTGGGTGTCGGTTTCTACGTTTTCCGAAACGGAGGTGGAAATAATTTTTTCAGAATTTTGTTTTTTGAGATTTGCCGCGCTGTTTTTTATTTTGGCGGCGAACTCTCCGAACAGAGAAGGGGAAAGAGTGTTGGCGGTATTTTGTTCGGTGACAAAAAGAGAATTTATTTTTTCTTTGTTTCCAGAAAATAAACGAACCTTTTTTTCCGGGATTCTTTCCACAGTATTTTTTTCTCCGAGGTTGATTATTAAACCGCCGAAAGATAAACCGTTTTTCAATTCGGAAAGAACTCGACGAATATGTTCCGCGCTTTGTTCCGGACCGCGAGTAGTGATGATTTTTTGTAAACGGTCATGACTGAAATATTCGATGACTTTCTTGGTGCCGACAAAGAAATAATCGCCCGGACTGACTTTGCCTTGAACCAATTGCGAGAACAATGTTTTACCGACATTCGTCTCCGTGTCCGAATTTTCCGTTAAATCCAGTTTGTTGTAAATTTTTTCTTTGTTGGCATAAAAAAGCAAAATATTCGGTTTACCGCAATAAGAAAAAACTATTTCATTGCTTTTGATGGCTCCGACCACGCAATGCAAAGACAGGTTTAAAC
>CAYWMO010000022.1:0-7280 GCA_964459625.1 uncultured Gammaproteobacteria bacterium
CCGGCTTCTTTCAGTCGCTTGAGGTTTTCTCTGCTGGCTGCTTTATCTATTTTGTTGGTACCAACCAGCAAGACATGATACCGAGAATCAAACTCGGCACTGGGGAAATCCACTTGGAATTCTCTGCAAATCCAACCTTCTTTTAAATTTCCGCGCAATTCTGTGGAGTACAGCGGGCAACAATTCTTTTTACACTTTTCTCCGGTTACCAGACACATAGGAATATGCCCGGCAGCTTCCAGTTTCAGATTTACCAAGGCCTGATCTTTGGCCTTGTTTCCTTTTAGCAGTTCATTATCCCTTTTGTAAGGGATAGCCTCATAATCAGCTTTGCCTTTGAGAACTCGGAGAATTTCATCCTTAGGAGCAACAAACATTTAACACCTCCTGATAAAACTGCCTATAAAAAAGAACAACACGCCAAAGACCTTAACAATTTTTCAAGATTATGTCAATAAAAAACAACTCTCTTTGAGTTGTTTTTTATAATCAACAATTTTATCTATTTAGTGACAAAATCGGCCGTTGATAGCCAAATTTTTCCATATCTTTTTTTACGATTTTTTCGGTTTTAATCAACAAATCTTCGTCATAATAACTTTCATAAGCAGGGTGCGCATAGTCGTTTATTTTGATTAAACCCTCATAAGACAAACCCGTTTTTTCACATACAAACTTAAAATCATTTTCCAAATTTTCAAATTTCCCCACAAAATCCATGGCCAACATGCCTTTTTCATCGGACAAATAATCAAACTGCGGAATTCTGACAGATTTTATTCCATCATCTTCATAAACTGTCTGATCGCATTTTTCTATAAAATCGGCAAAAGAATCGGCATTGGCGTGGATGTATTTAAAAAATCCGTTAATATCTTCTCCGGTAGAAGCTATCATGTTATACCAGGAAACCAATCGATCAAAAGGGTCGCGCACAAAAGAAAACTTAAAATATTCATTCCAAATTTTATCACCCAAAAAATTTTTGATCATGATCGCATTCCAATGCTTTCCTGTTTCTTCACATCGGCTGTGTTCTTTCAAATATTTGGAAATACTACTACCGGCCGTTTTTTGGATGTGAATAAAGATAAATTTGTGTTGATGAGAAACTATCATACCGTATTATTATACTAAAAATTCAAAAACGGTCAAAAATTTGCTTATTGAGAAAAATAATGATAAAATTGACCAATAAAACAAACAGTTTAACACCGTCAAGATATGAAACTTTTGATTTTGGGATTGGCCAAAACCGGAACCACGGCTTTGACTTACGCCATCAAAAAAGCCCTCCCCGCTCACGAGGTGATTTTTGAACCCAAAGATTTGTCTCTGGTGGATACGGATAAAAAAAATATTATCGTCAAATATCTCCTGTCCGGCAAAAAGTGGCCGGAAGACAAAAAATATCTGGATAAATTTGATAAAAAAATACTTATTGTCAGACACCCTTTTGATCAATTTATCAGCGCGATTTTATACAGCTGTTACGATTGGGAAATTTTGTGGCAAGACGACAATTTGAAAAAAATCGTCGAGCTTTTAAAAAACAAATCCAAACACCCGGAAAAAATTAGCTTATCGGAAATAATTTCTCTTTTTAATAAAATCAAAGGAACGGCCACTTTTGAAAACTGGTTTCATCAGTGTAATATTTTGTTGGAAATAAAAAAGATGTTTGAAACCGGTGAAAATAATAATTCAAACGTTGATATTCAAGAAAAAAAACCGTTATATGTATTTTTTCATTTTGCCAAAACCGGAGGCACTACCGTGAAAGAAAAAATAAAAAGCGATTTACCAAAAGAAGAATATTGTTTGCTTTACGCCCCTAAAAAACAATCTTGGGTTCCGGGGGTAGATATGGACAAAGAATTTATTTATCAAAAAGATTATGTAGAAATACTTTCCGGTTTAAAACAAGAAACAAGAGATAAAATCAAAGTCATTTGCGGCCACGAAGTGCCGTTTAGCTTGAGTAAAGTATTCCCGGAAAGACACGTTCGCTATATTACGGTTTTGCGCAATCCTTTGGAAAGAAACATTTCTCGTTACAATCAATTTTACTATATGGATTTGGCCGAAGCCGCAAACGCAAAAGAGAGAGAAGAGATAAAAGACAAGTATCAAAACGACGAAAATTTCATTGAATTTTTGCAAAAAAGACAAAATCGACAACTGTCGGTTTTGAATGAAAAATTGGAGTCTTTTTATTTTATAGGTTTTACCGAAAATTCAAAAAATGACTTTCCGAAAATTTTTAACATACTCGGTTTAAAAAATGACGACTGGCAAGAACACAATTTGACAATTCAAAATCTCAAAAAATTTCAAGTTAAACCTTTTTTGTTGGAAGAACATCCGGGAGTTGAAAGCGATCTGAAAAAAGCTTTGGCAACCGAAGAAGGAATTTATAAAAAAGCCAAAGAAATACGAGAAATTTCCGAAAAAACTCCGCTTATAGAAAAAACTCCGGGCGGACAAATTATCCGATACGAAGATTTTATCGATGGCGATTATACGGCCATTGAGCGATATTTAAACATTCAAATGGAAAAAAAATTCGATATCAACCCGGCTTTCAATCGAGTGGCCAGAACCAAAAAATACGGTGACTGGAAAAACTGGTTTGTTGAAAAAGATCTTACAGATTACCGCAATGATATTGTGGACGAATACAACAGAGAATTTGATTACAATTGCGACGGTTTGAAAAAACATCGCAAAAAAATATTGGCAAAAAATTCCTACAACTATGTCATCAAAATAGTAAATGAAAAAAGACGAGCCAGATTGATTCCGGAATACAAAGAAGACAGTGTTATAGATAAGATAATCAAAAAAATAAAAACTTTTATTAAAAAACCCGCCTAAACAGGCGAGTTTTTTAATTTGTCAATTGTTCATTATTGTAAAGCGGCGGCGGGACAAGCGGCAAATTCACAATTCGGACCGGTGCGACCGACGGAACTGCCGTTGGGACAAATCTTGGCTTCTTGTGTGCAAATCATGGGCTTGGTAGAACTATTAGATTTATTTTCCCGACGAACTTCACGAACTTCGTTACGAATTTGATTGTGATTTTCTTTTTTCTCTTGCATCAATTTTTCGGTTTGTAAACGTCTTTCTTCCATATTTTTCAATCTTTCTTGGCGGAGTTTTTTGAGCTGGTCAATAGCTTCAGTATCTCCGCTTTGAGCTTTTTCAAGCAAATCTTTCTTCTCTTGCACAAAAGCTTTAGTTTCGGCTAAATGCGCTTCTATCCTGGCTTTTATATCTTCCAAACGCGCCTTGGTGGTTGTGGAGATATTTTCATTACCGATAGCATTGATAAGACGTTGACTGTTCTCCAAACCGCGAGTGCGTAATTCTTCCAATTTTTGCATACTTTCCGGAGTAAGTCTCTGTTCCAATCTGTTGATTATTTCTTGTCGTTTGAGAGATTGCTCGGCAGCTCTTTGCAAGGCCTGTTTGGCTCGTTCGGTTTGTTTGGCGGCTATTACTTCTTTTTTATCGTCTATTTTTTGCATAAATTCAACCGCTTTTTCCATCATCTGTTCCGCGCGTTTTTGCAACTTCGGATTGTCTTTGGCTTGAATCGCCAACGCATCCGCCATTTCCATTCGTTGTTTGGCAAATTCTGTTAATTTTTCGGCTTTGACTACCGGATCAACGGCTACCAAAAGCGAAAGCTGTTCTTTAACCCCTTGCCAAAACAATTTCCAGGAACCTATGGTTTCTTGAGCCTGATTCTCTGTCGAAGCAACTACGGGCGTTGCGGTCGTATTAGTTACATCTCCGGTTTGAGCCGACACCGGTCCGGCAAACAAAAATCCGCAAAAAAACGCCAATCCTAACAATATTTTTATTTTATTCATATTGATATTATATATTAAATATTTATTATTTATTCATGACTGGATGGCAGTCATGTTATATTATACTACATTTCCCAAAAAAAGTTACAAGGTGTATAATAAATGCCGAACTGAAACAATATGCAAATCCCTTATCGTAAACCCGGACAATACAATTATGCCAAAAAAGATCCGCTAATAACTGCGGAAAAATTGGATAAATTACGCAAAAAATTGGACAAACTGAGAAACAGTCATCCTCAAGCGGCCGCCGAAGTGGCTCGTTTGGCACAACTTGGCGACTTCAGTGAAAACGCCGAATATCAATTGGCCAAAGGACGATTACGTCGCATAAACAACGATATTCAGATTTTGGAAAATCAGATTTATCAAGCCAAAATAATCAAGCCAAACAACAATAAAACGATTCAGGTCGGACACACCGTGACCGTATTAACAAATAATGAACAAAAAAAGTATACGATTCTCGGTTCGGAAGAAACAGACCCTTTACACGGAATTATTTCTCAACACTCACCTATCGGCTCGGCGCTTTTAGGACACGAAATCGGAGATATTGTTAAAGTAAATACCGGAGAAAAGGTTTTAGTTTATGAAATAAAAGAAATAAAGTGATAAAGAATATTTAATATAAAAAACGGCCCACTTTTAAATGGGTCGTTTTTTATTCATAGCTTAAAATTATTTCTTTTTCTTGATCGCAACTTTTTTTGCAACAACTTTTTTAATTTCTTTCTTTGTTTCCGATTTAACTGTCTTTTTCTCTTCTTTTTTTATTTCCGGCACACTAGGAGTCAAAAGCTTCGTCAAACGATCCAATTTTACATGTAAACCTTTGATTTCAGCCATAAGTTCGCCATTGTCTCTGCCACCCTTACCACCTTTTCCAAAACAAGCGTCGCATAAAACTTCTTTACCCGGAGTCGGTTTGAACGGAACTTGACAATTTGCTCCGCATTTGGCGCAAACAGCATCGTGCATCCCGCCTCTATCTTCAAAACGCGGTCTTTCGCGTCTTTCTCCTCTATCTCCACCGAATCTGTTATGTCTTTCGCCGCCACCGCCTTGTTTATCAAAACAAGTAGAACAAAAAACAGGTCTGTCACCGGTCGGTCTAAACGGTAATTCACATTCTTTACCGCATTCACTACAAGTGGCTTTGTGCATTTGAGGGCGTCCGCCGTCTCTACGATTACCGCCAAAACCTCCGCGATTACCTCCGCCAAAAGATCTTCCTCCGCCAAAACCGCCGCGATTACCGCCACCAAACGATTTTTTACCTCGATTAAAATCTCCCATACAAATATTATTAAAAGGATTAAATAAATTGAGAATAATAAAACTCTTTTATCCAACTATGCAACATTGTGGACTTTACGAACTTTATAAACTTCGGCTTATTTTAGCATTGTTTCCAATAAATACCAAGTATAAATATCTTCAAACAAACACGGCTCGCCAAAAGCAAGCCGTTTTTTTGTTTTATTTTATAATCACCGGTTCGGTATTAACCCTGTCTTTGTTCTTATAAAGTTCCGGATCAATAGTGCGAACAAAACAGGTGCGACCGGCTTCGTGATCCCAATTTTCTTGATAAACAGCTTTCGGTTCATTGTACTTTTCTCCACTTGTGAGTACACCTTTAAATTGAGAAGATTTGGCAAAAGTCGCGCAAACTTCAAATTTGAGAGGTTCCAAAACTCTATATTCATAAGCTTCTTTTGTTTTTGGATCTTGCGGAATCGCAAACCAAGAAATATTATCCTGCATCATTGCAATATTTTCCGGAAGTTTTTCTTTCATTGTCCAATAATTGATAACTTGCGACTGGATATTTTGCAAATCCATAACGCGTTGATCATCAAATCTGCGATTACGTTGATCGCTCGGCGTACCAATAATGAAAAATCCGGCAATAATACTTCCCAACACAACCACTGAAACTATCAAAGTCAAAATCTTCGGAATAGAGGTCTTTTCCCCTTTTCTTTTTAATTCCCAAAAATAATAACCAAACACCGCGGCTGCTACCAGAAGAACCGTCAATATTTTCAAGAAAAACCTAGTGGTAATTTCTCCATCTAAAAAGAAATAAACAAAAACCATCAAATCTATGATAACCGTAATGGCGGAAATAAACAAAGTGAAATATATCAGCCATTTGCGCAATTTTAATTCTCTTTTTTCCGGTTCAGCTTTAATATCTTTACTTAACATCCAGGAACTTATCAAATACGCCGGTGTGGCAATAAATAATACCGAACTGGCCCAACGCACTCCGGCCGAAATTCCGCTAAAATAATAATTGAGCGGATCTGGAAAAAGAGCGTTGATATAATTTACAAACAAAGTGATAAAACCGATAACACAAAGATAAAAAGTTACAATATTAAAAAGATGCAAAAACACGTCTTTGGGCGTGGTTTTGACGTGAGCTTGTTCCATAAGATTTAATGTTAAATTTCCACCAAAGCCCGCCAAAGGCGGATAGGGCGGATCGGTCCGCTGTGACGGACTGAAATTATTATTTATAAATTGTGATAATTCGACGTAAAACCACTTTTTTCGGATCCAAAACATTTCCCGGAAAATCAAACCAAACTATCATAAAATCAACTTTTTTTATTTTTCTAATTCTACCGATTTCAGGATCGTTTATGTAAATAAATTTATCGTCCAATCCGACTACAACCGAATAGTGGCCGTCCGCCACTTCGGAATCAGCATAATCGTTTCTACCGCGCGTGAACCAATCCACAATAACAGGAACTCCTTTTTGCAACCATTTTTTGATATCTTCAAAAGAAGATTTGTCTTTGATTTTAAAGTTAAATCCGAATTTTTTCACTGTCTTTTCCATATTTTCAATCGATGTTCCGTGTTCTCTGGTAGTTTTACAAAGTTTCGCCAATTTTTTTTCCGCAATATTCAAACCGTAAAAATCAAAGACTATTTTGAGCGACGACGGACCGCACCAACATTTGAAAGGGGTGCCTTGAAACGGTTTACTTTTTAATATTATTTTTTTCATAATTTCTACTACGTAAATTATAACAAAAAAACATTTATTTTACAACAAAAACCGGCCTCTCGGACCGGTTTTTGCGCTATACTTATTATTATTTATTAACCGCGCCCCTGGTGATTTTTCCGAAATATCCTATTGACGGAGAAATCTTGTTGGCTTTTTGATATTTTATCAAGGCCTTTTGAGTCAAAGAACCGAAATAAGTAGATTCTTTACCCGGCGAACCGACACCTTTAGAATCTATGACGAAACCGTTGGCATTCAAATATTTTTGAAGTTCTTTTACATCTTCCCCTTTCATACCAAGTTTCAAGTCGCGTTTAAATTGATATTTTATAGGAGATATTTTTACCGCCTCACCAACATCAACT
>CAYWMO010000023.1:0-7152 GCA_964459625.1 uncultured Gammaproteobacteria bacterium
GGTGTCCCCACTCTTTTTACCACAGCCGGTAACAAGCGTCAAAGAAAGAACCAAACAACAAACAAAAATTGTTTTTCGCATAATATTTTAAATTAAATAATTAATTTTTTATATTTTAACATATCTTTTTAATATTTGCGACTATCATAAGCCCAATGTAAAAGCGCTTGTCTTTGACGTCGATGACAACTGTAATCTTTGCTCCGGCAATGGTTTTTAACTGCCTTGGCGTGGCGTATAAATGCTTTCCAGCGCTTAATTTGCCGTCTGTCGTCAGGGTGCCGTCTGCCAAGATAATAACGGCAATACCATTGGAACCATCCGCGCGGGTCGTCAGGGTGGATCCAGCCGTTACGGCGCCAAACAGAGAGGGGCTGGGAAGCGTTGATTTTGAAAAAATTCAATTTGGCATCATGCTTTTGCGGACAAATTTTGGCTTTAGCAAACCAACTTTTCGGAAATTCTTTTTTGCAGTCCGTCATATATCTCCCGCCAAAAACTCCGAGTTCCAACATTTCTTTTGGTGACAATTCCGGCTTAAATTCAGGATCAAAATTCTTACCCGTCGGCGCGGATAATACATATTTATAATTCCGTTGCATTTTATCATTGACCACCACCCTTTTTTTCATAAACTTAAATTATTTTATTCAACTCACCATTTAATATTATCGGTTGCATGGCTTCAATTTCGTCTTTGTATCCCATATCCGGAATGTCGTTCAATAAATAAATCTTTTTATTAAGTACATGCGCAAATCCCATTTCCAAAAATGAATTTCCGCCAATATATCCCTTAATCCCCTTTTTATCAAAATTAACTACTAAAACAGCATTGGAATTTTGCATTATATTCCAATATCTACGAATAGCGTCGGACTCCACAACCCTTTGTGAAAAAACACCCGCTTCTTTTTCTGTTTTGATTTGTTCAGAAGAGATTTTATTTTCTAAAATCATTTTAGCTGTCGGGGGTAGATCAACTTCAAAACCCAACCCGAGAAGTTTCTCAGCTATTTCTTTCATCTCTTGGGCAAAGTCCAAACTACCAACAATGGATATTTTCATAAAACACTAAATAATTTTAGCAATATTTCCATTCAAAATAATTGGTTGCATTGCTTCAATTTCGTCAGAATAACTAATTTGCGGAATGGGATTAAGAATAAATATTTTTTTATTCAATACGTGGGCAAAAGCCATTTCTATCAAACTATTTCCACCAATATAATTCTTTATATTGTTTTTATCGTAATTCAATACCAAAATCGCATCTGTATTTTTAATTTCTTCAAAATATCCTCGGATAAGATCCAATTCGATTTTTTCCGTCTTGTTTTCCATTGTCATTGTTCCGGATGCGTGTTTTTCCAAGTTGGCGGGAGCAGCAACGGTGTGGCCCAAATTTTCCAATTCTTTCTGGATATTTACCATCTCCCTGGCAAAGGCCATGCTACCGCAAATTGTAATTTTCATAAAAATTATTTTTTAATCTTCAAAATCTTTTTTACAAAATTTTTATTGACCGGATGTAAATAACGCACAAAAAACCAGCCTAACATCATCCATAAAAATCCATGCCACAAATCAATATGTCCGCCCAGATTGGCAAAATTTTGGCTATAATCCCAAGCGCGATGTTGCAAAACGCCTACTGTAAAAATTCCGCCGACATATTCCACCACCGACAAAATCAGACCAGAAAAGAAAAAAAGAATAGTATGTCCGTGGTTTTTTAAAAATTTAGAAAAACCAATAAGTGTCAAAGCGCCAAAACCATAAATCGGAGCCAGGGGTATGGGAAGAAAAAAACTCTTGAACATCCCGCCAAACACCAATTGTTCATCTACAAATGAACTGTACCAAGTATCCAAAATCCAACCGAGAAAACTGTACAGAATAAAATAAAAAATAACCGCTTCCACGATTTTGAGATCAAATCCTTTAATTTTTGAAAATACAGACATTTTATTGTTTTTTCTCTTTTACAATCTTCATGCCCATGCCGGTAAACACTATACCCAATATGGTAAAAGACGGATGTTTAAAACCCCAATCAAAAATGTAAGACACTGCGTTTGCCAAAAGCATTAAAAGACCGACAATCGCCATAATTATACCAAAAACTTTATTTTTCATAATGGTTAATTATATTAACTCTTATGTTTATAATATATCAAAAACACCCTGTTGTATAGGGTGTTTTATGGTTATTTTTTATCTACAAGGAAGTCATAAACCTGCTCCGGCCAAAACTCTTTTTTATCGCCGGTGTTTTGAGACATTCCGACAACTCTGGCTACATATTCAGAACAATCCGTACCGGAACTAATTTCTGATTTTAATTTTTCCTCATTAGCCTCAATATCGACAAAGACGGCTTTCATTTCCGCTAAATCCTCTTTTTTCTTTTCATCAAACTCGCTTACGGAATTTCGGCCAAAATTAAAACATTCATAAACTTTACCTTCGTGAATTATGCCCGTGTGCCAAAACTTGCCGACCATTTTTTGCAAAGGTGGTAAACTTTTCGGCCTGGTTTCAATTGGCAGGAAAAAAGCTTGAGACATACTATGCGGAGAGGGTGAGATTTGAACTCACGGTCCCTTGCGGGACACGGCTTTTCGAGAGCCGCACTTTAGACCACTCAGACACCTCTCCATTTAAAAACTCCGACTTAACGGAGTTTCGTGCGGAAGGAGTGAGATTCGAACTCACGGTCCACTTTCATGGACGACAGTTTTCAAGACTGTTGCCTTAAACCGCTCGGCCATCCTTCCAAAATGTAGGATTACAATATCACATTTTGGTGAAAAAATCAAGGTTTTAATACCAAACCTATTTTTTACAATATTTAAAAGGTTAATTTTGTTTTGATCTATTTTCTTGCCACTTTAACATGCTTTTGATATATTTAATTGGCAAATATATTAAATAATATTAACACTTCCAATATGGACAATCCAAAAATGCAAATTTCCCTGGAATCTTTAACTAATTTTCTAAATGAGGCAAACTTAAATACTTACGCCAATGAAAAAGCAGAAAAGGTTTCTTCCTTGCGCCCGGGATCGCGCGATTACCATTTTGAAAAAGACGATCTGGTTTACCATGATACTTATTTCGGCGGAAAAAAATTTCTCGGCGAAGAAGTGGTTTATAAAAACAACATTCCTATTTGGGGTATGAATTATTATGGTTTCACACTTAACGAATCAATAAGCGAGGGTTTGTTTGATTCCATACTCCGCCCAGCTCTCATGTCCGGCTCAGGCGACAACCTTCCCGTGCGCGGTCCGAAAGAATTTACCAACGGCGAGTGGAAATACACTTTTAAGGCCGAAGGCAGTTTGGAAAACTTTACCGGTCTTGAGGAAATATCCAAAAACGGCGAAGTAGTATGCCGATTGCACTGCCATGGAGGTTTTATTGAGTAAAAATAATTTCATTTTTTGGCTAAAACAAAAACATCCCGGCTTGTGCGTGGGATGTTTTATTATTTACCCTCTTTTTATCAATTTCCCCGCCAAGGCAATGGCGCCTTTGATAACCGTTCCTCTGTTTTTCAATAAAAATCCAAAAAATAATGCAAAAAAACCGCCAAGTGTAGCCGTAATATAATTGTCGGCCTTGTCTTTACTATTATTCTCACTATAAAGCGCTTCTTTATCTAAAAAGCCCGTTTGTTTTACTTTAACAATATCTAAGGAACTTCTAGGCCAAACTTGAAATCCGGTTTTACCGGCTTCAACAATTCCAAGTACCTCTACCACATCTCCGATTTTATATTCTTTCTTTTCTATACCTGTGTTCTTTTTAAAATATACTACGATTTCATCACTACCATCATCAAGATAAAAATAATTTGTTTTCAAACTGGTAATCTCGCCTGTTATTTTTATGAGTGATCCAAGATTTTCTTCAATCAACGCATCAATACTCGTAGAAACAAAATTAATTTTCTGATCTTTTTTCAAAACAACAAAATCAGCTTTGGTTTTTGTTTTTAATCTTTGCACACCTTGCGCGTTGCTTATCTCGCCTTTTACTTTTATTCTATCGCCGACTTTCAACTCCGGCCAATCTTTTTTAAAATTATAAATCTGCAATCCCGCGTCACCATCCACGATATACATATATTGAGTTGCAAAAATATTCGGGAGCACGGCAACCGTTCCTTCCGTAATAACCAAATCTTTGATTTCACTCTCCCTTGTCTCGGTTAAACTTTTTACTAAATAACTTTTTGATATGCTTTTGGATTTTGAAACTGCACTTCGTACTTCTTCTTTTTCTTCGCTTGTCACCAATTGACCGGGGTTTATCTCATAAGTCCAAAACCAAGCGCCGTCATAAAACGAATAGCTTTCCCCGCTCGGCGCTTTTTCGTATTTGAGCAAGTCAACCGTATTCGCGTCGCGATCCAGGAGCATAATTTTATCCGCAGTGTTATTTAAGACCAATTTGGTCGCATTTTGGTAAAATACCAGAAATGTTCCAGGTTCAATTATTGTTCCAACCAAAATTTCAAATGTTTTAGAATTGTTTTTTATCTTCCAACCGGCCAAATCCACAGTACTACTTCCGGAATTATAAAGTTCTATAAATTCTCCTTTGTCCGCTCCCTCTGGGTTGGGATATATCTCGCTAATAATCACCCCAGAATTGGATTGCCCCAGACCATTTCCGACCGTTATACTGACCACTTTATCCACACTCCCTCCCTCAGTGCTCGTAACTGTCAATTTTGCAGTAAAAACACCGGAAGTTGTGAAAGCTCGACTAACTTCTTCTCCTATTAGAGTCAAATTATCGCTAAAGTTCCACAAAAAATTAAGCTGGCCACCACGCTTATCAATTGATTCTGAAGCATTAAAAATAACTATTTCACCGATTTCCGCAGTACTTGGAAAAATTATATCAACAGTTATCCCCAAAGTATCCACAATAACCAATTTATTGGCTAATCCTGGCGTAATTTCGGCTGTCCAAGCCCACGTTCCGGATACTGTTTTGACGTAACTTTGCCCTTCTGGAGCTGATTTATAAGAAATGCTGTCAATGATTTTTCCGCTAAAATCAGCCAATTTTATCTCTTCTGGAGTAGAATTATTGAGTGCAATACCTGTTTTTTCCCTTTTATACACAGCCAACTGCCCTGGCGCTAAAGTGCCTGATAATGCATACTTTTTAACAGTGTCAGCAATGCTCCAACCAGCCAAATTAACCTCTTGCAAGCCCGTGTTTTTAAGTTCAATAAACTCATCCAGAGTGTCAGAACCATAAGGGTCAGGATAAATCTCATTTATAATGATATTGTCCGAACTTTGGACAGTCAAAACCGGCTCTTCTTCCTCTACAACAGTCGTTAAAGTATACGACCCTCCCCCGCCTCCACTACTTATTATTGGCGCTGTGATTGAGTTGACACTGTTTTTGGTCAAACTGGTGGTTATGGCCCAGTCCAAATCATTGTTTGTATCCAGCCCATCACTTTTACGCGCCAAACTTTGTCCGGTTTTTGGGGTTAGTTCTCCGGAGTAAACTATTTTATCTATTTCTTCGCCCGCAGGATTTCGTAAAATTATACTGTCGCCGTCATTGTTAAGAAAACTTCGCGTATCCAAGTCAAACAAAAACCACGAGTTCGCCCCTACTGTTCCATTGATTGTTTTGCAGCTAGCGGTTGAAGTGGTTCCACGTTCATCACATAAATAACCGCCCAATAAATCCAGAGATGTCGTATTATTATTAAAAAACTCCACCCACTCGTTTTCATCACCCTCGGGCGCGCAAACAAACTCGTTGATTTTTATATTTTGCCATAAAGTGGAAGTATCTATGCTTGTCGTAGTTGTCGGCGATTCAGTTCCCGGGTCTGTGCTCGTAGTAGTGGTTGCAGGGTCGATTAACAAAGTTCCAGTGGAAAAAATACTATTTATCAAACCCACAGTATTGTCACTGATATGTTCCACCCAATTATCAGAGGTATAGTCATTTGTAAAAGGATTTTTTCTTTCCAAAGAAAAATCGTTCGCGCCAATATAAGTAAATCGTTCCACAAAATTTCCTTCTTCGTCTTTCAGACCTATTTCCTCCCCGCCCTCATTTAGCGTACTCCATGAAGAATCAAACACTGAGCCGACAAAACCGCTATATTTTTCCAAAAATTTATTTTCATCTTGGCAAATTACGGCATATTCACCTGGATCAACTACAGCATCGGTTGTACTAACACTCAAACCGTGATTGGTGCTTTGTTCCCAAAACTTCCATGCTAAAATATTTACTGTTTCGTCACCCTTGTTGTAAATTTCCACCCATTCGTAACCACTGCTTTCATAGGCGCCTATTTCGTTTATCACAATATCATTTGATTCCGCCGACAAAAAATTATAAATAAAAAAACTGCCAAAAAAGACAGCCCAAATAAACAAAAATTTGTGTTTCATACCCTCCTTAAAAATAAATTATGAAAAAATTATACCATAATCTATAATTCTTTCCCATTACCCTTCTCGCCTTGACTTATTTGCCCTTATTTTATATAATTCCCGTATAAGTAAAGCTAATTTACGCTTATGGCTAATAAGAAATCCCCTTTCTCTCAAGAGTTTATCGATAATATCAAAAAACAACTTTTGGAAGAAAAAGACAAAATCGAAAAAGAACTCAACAAATTTGCTACTAAAAATCCCCATGTTAGCGGAGATTTTGAAAGTAATTTTCCCGACTACGGCGATAAAGAAGATGAAAATGCCGCCGAAGTGGCCGACTATATAACCAACAAGCCGTTGGAGGAATCTTTGGAAAAGAATTTGCGCGATGTTATCAAAACACTTGAACGCATAGATAAAGGAGATTACGGTATTTGCAAATATTGTGGCAAGACCATAGAGGAAAAACGTCTTTTGGCCCGTCCGGTAAGTTCCGCCTGTATTGAATGCAAAAAAACCATTACTCAAGAGCTCTAAAAAATTTATGTTTAAAGGAGACCGTCGTTTGCTTTTATTTTTGGCCGGCGGTCTTTTTACAGAAATGATCGGTTTATTTCTAATCAAGAAGATTGTGACGATAGATTTTTAAGAAGGAGCGGAAAAAATGCTGCAAATTATCATCCTGGCTTTTTTATTTGTCTATAGCTTAGCCATC
>CAYWMO010000024.1:0-7134 GCA_964459625.1 uncultured Gammaproteobacteria bacterium
ATTTTTCGTTTTTTTCCACAATATAAGTTTGAATATTGTTGGTGGCGCCGTCTTTTATTAATTTTGAAAATTTGTAAGGACCGGATGCTACGATAGGTTGCAGATTATCTTTGGCCAGACGAATATTGGCCGGGTTCATTTGTCCGAAAACATGCTCCGGGATCAATCCGAAAGTTAAACTGTTTAAAAAGGGAGCAAAAGGTTCTTTTAAAGTTAAAGAAACTTGAGTTTCATCGAGTTTATCAACAACAACTCCCTGAAAAGAATTGAAAAGAGGACTGCCGACTTCCGGATTTTGGATAGTGTCGAAGGTAAAAGCCAAATCGTCGGCGGTTATTTTTTCCCCGTCACTCCAATAAGCGTCGTTTCTCAATTTGATAGTATAAGTTTTTTTATCTTCGCTTATTTGATAATTTTCCACTAAATCGGGAATCAATTGGCGGTTTTCATCATGTTTAAAAAGTTTTGCATATAGTAATGAAGAAATATCTCCATCAGCGTCATTAACGCTTTCAAAAATGGGGTTTATTAATTTTGGTGCGCCTATTAATCCTTCTGTATATTCTCCGCCGTTTGTAGGTAAAATGGCTAAATGTGAAAAAATGAAAAAGACAAGCCAAATCAAACCGGTGGTCAAAACTAAAAAAGTCGAGGACCAAAAAACGGTCCTTTCTTTGCGGTTTAAAAATCGAAAAAGGTATTTGAGTTGAGACCAAGAAGGTAAACGTTTTTTGTTGAGTTTTTTGACCAATTGTTGATCAAAATTTTTTACCAAAACTTTAGCCTCCTTTTTGGTGAATTTAAAAAAGTCCGGTAAAGACATTTTCGGTGTTGTTAAAAAAGAGAAACGGGTTTAATGAAATTAAGCCCAAAATAATCTGGCAAAAGAAATGCCGAAGAAGAGTATGGAAACGATTATGGTAGCGTAAAATAAGATTTTATCAATACCTCGTTTGGTGCTGTAAACATTGGAAGAACCGCCAAAAACCCCGGATAAGCCAGTGCCCTTTTGTTGTAAAAGGATGATAATAATCAAAATTATGGCTAAAACAAGCTGAATTATATTCAAAATTAAGGTTTTCATAAGAAGAATAAGAAATTAGTATCTTTAAAGATTTTAGCATGTTTTTGTTTTTTTGTCAATCAAAGAGGATTTTTAGTTTTTTCGAATTTGTCGGTTATGGCCTGCCTCTTGATCAACTTGAGATTTTATGGTAGGATAAAACCATAATATTTTTTATGGAAAATTTCCAATTTTTAGCCAAAAAAAGCTGGTATAAGCGTTGGTGGGGGGTCACTTTGATAGTGGTTTCTTGTATTTTGGTATCCTTGGTTTTGGCTATAAGTTTGTTGACTTGGCGTTATCACAGTTTGATAAAACAAGGCTATGGTGAAATTTTGCGACAAAGTATTTACGGATCTTCACAAGAAGATCAAAAAGTTTTAGCCTCTCGTGCCGAATTGGAAGGCGTAAATAGGCCTTATTTGGGAAATAGTGAAGCTCCTTTGGTGATAGTTGAATTTGTAGATTTTAAATGTCCGATTTGCAAAGAACAAGATTCCATAATTCGCAAAGCCATCGCCAAGCACGGTCAAGAAATAAAATTGATGATCAGAAATTTTCCTATAGAAACTTTACACCCTGGCGCTTCCAAACTTTCGGAAATGGCCTATTGCGCTTTTGAACAAGGTCTTTATTGGCCGGCTCACGATTATTTTTTGTCCAAACAAGATGAGTTGACTCAAAATTTGAACGCCGAGGATATAAATACTTTTATTTTGGAAGTGGGGCTTGATAATAAAAAATTCAATTCATGTTTGGTATCCGAAAAAACCAAAACCGAAGTTAATCGCGATTATGCCATTGGTTATAAATACGGCGTTAGCGGTACGCCGACTTTCTTTATAAACAGTCACAAAATTGAAGGTAATATACCTCTTGCAGCTTGGGAAGAATTTATTTCCAAAGCTTTAAACCCTTAATTTCGGGTAATTATGTTTAAAAAAATATTCCTGGTTTCGTTTTTGACTCTTTTTTTGGCGGGAGTTTTTTTGTTTTCGGATGAAGCCAACGCAGTTGTTGATTCAAAAAATAATCCAATTTGTTGGACTAAAACAAATTGTATTCAAGAGAGACAAAAAAACAATTGGCCGGGTAATGGTTTTATAATTGATGAAGAAAATTGTTCCGGTTATGCCAAAGACGGTGATGAAAATTCAAAATTTGGAAAATGTTTGGCCGGTAGCATAACCACAGCCCAAGTTTCTTTCGGAGGTAATGCCAAATTTAGTAACATCGGAGATTTTATCAAAATTGTTTATAATTATTCTTTGATAATTTTGGGTATTTTGGCCGCGGTTATGATCGTGGTTGCCGGCATCCAATATGTCGGTTCGGCCGGAAGCCAAGAAATGATAGGTAGTGCCAAGAAAAAAATCGTTGGAGCAGTTATTGGGTTGGCTTTGGCTTATATGTCCTACACTATTTTGGGAATGATAAATCCAAACACTATAAATTTACGTCTTCCGCAAGTTTTTATGATAAGACCGTCAGTTGTAGTTGTTGAACCGGGAGAATTTTGCAATGCTTCTTCAGGTTCAGAATCTTCAATAGCTTGCGAAAATAACAGTCAAGGCGATATAAAATATTTTTGTACGCAAATGGGTGTGGTTAGTTGCGGAATAGGAGATGAAAGAAGTTGTCCTTGTGCGAAAGCGGCGGAATTTATAGGGGAAGCCGTTTCTTTTTTAGCCGCCGGAGGTACGGGTATAGTGGAAGGTGCGGCTGGAGCCGTAGCTAGAAGATCTTTGTCACAAAGTTTAAAAATAGCTTCTCAACAAATTTCCGTAAAAGGAGTACTGGCTGAAAGTAAGGCTGCTCAGACGGCTTTATTTGATTTAATGAATCAATCGATTTTGGGACAGACAGGTCGTCAACTCTCTAAAGAGGTAGTTGAAGCCGGAGTTTCTGAAGCGGTTAAAAGCAATGTTTTGGTTGAAGCTTTTAAAACAGGAGGAAAATGGTTTTGGACAGGAGGAAAAAATACTTGGGATGGTGTCAAATGGGTGTCTACGAATAAAGTTAAATCTGCGGCTGTAATTGCAGCCGGAGGTACTAGTGTTTATGCTGGAGATTTGGTGGTAGATGCTATAGATATGGCTATTTCAAGCAAAAAAATTATTCCCGGCAAATGTACAGCAATGTCTTTAAAAGAAGGGGAGCTTTGTGATATGGATAAAAATCCATGTGCATCCGGTAAATGTATAGCTTTTCCCGGTTTAGCAGGAATGCAATGTTGGAGTGGTAATAGTCAAATAGGAGTTTGCAGTTCAGGAAAAGTTAATTCTTTTTGTAATAGCGATTCCGATTGCAGTCAACAGGCGCCAAGATGTGTTAATTTTACAAATATTGGAGGTAATGAAATTAAAGCTTGTTCGGACGGATCCTTTACCGCGCCTTGTTCACAAAATTCAGATTGTAAATCTGGGCAATGCGGTAACTATGGTTATTGTGTTAATGCCGGGGGTGTAAATAAAAAAGAAGGTGAAGTTTGTAATTTGAACGACGAATGTGATACCGGTTTGGCTTGTTTTACTTCTGCGCTTATTTCTGTTGATTTCAATACTGTTAGTGGAAAATTAAATTTTGATTGCGATTACAAAATGATAGACCAAACTTTTTTGAAATCGATGATTCCTACTCAAAATACCGGAGAATGGTCTTTGACAGACAATAATTATTCCATCCAGGGTGTATGTTTGAAACAAAATAAAGAAAAAATAAATGAATATAATAATGATTTTAAAACCGTTTGGAAATCAAGCGATGTTAATATGGAGGATATATTTATAACTTGTCCTAAAACAGAATAATTTTACTATGCAGGAAATGATAAAAATAAGGGGAGCCAGAGTTCACAATTTAAAAAATATTTCGGTAAACATTCCGAAAAATAAACTTGTTGTGATAACCGGCTTGTCCGGTTCGGGAAAATCCAGTTTGGCATTTGATACTATCTATGCCGAAGGTCAGCGTAGATATGCGGAGAGTTTATCTTCCTATGCGCGTCAATTTATGGAAGTGAGAGATAAACCGGATATTGACGGAGTGGAGGGGCTTTCGCCGACTATTGCCATAGATCAACGCATCAACACTCAAAATCCGCGTTCCACTGTCGGAACTGTGACTGAAGTGTATGATTTTTTGCGTCTATTGTTCGCTCGTGTCGGTAAACAATATTGTCCTGATTGCGGAGAAGAAGTTATTGCTTACACTACCGGAGAAATTGTGGAAATGGTTCGTGATTTGGGTAGAAAAAACAAAGAAATCCTGATTTTATCCCCTCTTGTGCGTGATGGTGTTGTGGATCAGCCCAGAGTATTGCTGGAAAAAGTTGAACAATCCGGCTTTGATCATGTGAGAGTAAACGGAAAAATAATGAAAATCAACGAATTGGCGGGTTTAGCTTTTGATTCCAAAAAAACCTATAAAGTGGAAATACTTATCGGTCGTATAAACGATATTAAAAAACAAGACCCGACCAAATGGGTAGAAACGGCTTTGGATTTGAGTAACGGTTTGATTTTTGTCGCAACTGATAATGGGGATAAAATATTTTCTACCGTAGGACTGTGCTTGAGATGTGGTAGAATCATGCCGGATTTGGATATACGCAATTTCAGTTTTAACAGTCCTTTTGGCGCCTGTCCTCGATGTACGGGTTTGGGGATTACTATGGAAGTTGATCAATCTTTGGTTATTCCAAACCCGCGCCTTTCTCTTTTGGAAGGAGCTATTCAACCGTGGACGCGTATAACCGGGAACCAAACCTATTATCAAAAAATGCTGAAAGCTGTTGCTGACAAATACGGTTTTTCCGTAGAAGTCCCCGTTTCTTCTCTTTCAACAAAAAATTGGGATATTATTTTAAAAGGTACGGGGAAAGAATCTTTTGAAATTGATGGTAAAAAAATCACTTTCCCGGGGGTTATCGAAGATTTGCGTCAGAGACATTTACAAACTGATTCCGATTACATACGTAAAGAAATAGAGCAGTATATGAAAGAGCAAGTATGTTCTTTGTGTGAAGGAAAAAAATTGAAAAAAGAATCGTTAGCGGTAAAATTTGAAGATCATAACATAGCCGAACTGGCGGAAATGAATATTGAAGACAGTGTGATTTTCTTCAAAAATCTTTTGAAGAAAAACGGGTTACCAAAAAAGAATATAGTCGAACCAATAGTAAAAGAAATTTTGACACGTTTGGAAAATTTGTCTCGCGTAGGTTTGGATTATTTAAATTTGACCAGATCCATGAACACACTTTCGGGTGGAGAAGCGACGCGTGTTCGTTTGGCTACGCAATTATCTTCCGGATTGACCGGAGTGGTCTATGTTTTGGACGAACCGTCCGTGGGTTTGCATGCCAGGGACAATCAAAAATTGATAGATACTTTGAAATATTTGCGCGATTTGGGAAATACGGTCATAGTGGTGGAACACGACGCTGCAATTATGAAAGAAGCCGATTATTTGATAGATGTCGGTCCGGGAGCCGGAGTTTACGGTGGGGAAATTATTGCAGCCGGAACTTTACCGGAAATCAAAAAAGCCAAAAATTCGTTGACCGCAGATTATTTATTTGGCAGAGCCGATGTTTCCGATGATTTTGAAAATGATTTGCGCGATAAAAAGGACAAGAAAAAAATCGCGGAAAAGAAAATCAGCATTATTGGTGCTGAAGGATTTAATTTGAAAAAAATCAATGTTGATATTCCTCTTTCTAAATTGGTTTGTGTTACCGGTGTTTCTGGTTCCGGAAAATCAACTTTGATAGTGGATATTTTGGGTAAATATTTATCCAAATATTTTTATCGCGCCAAAGACGAACCCGGAAAACACAAAGAAATCAAAGGGGTTGATAATATTGATAAAGTTATCGCTATTGATCAGAGCCCTATCGGTAGAACCCCGCGCAGTAATCCGGCTACCTATACAGGAATATTTACCCTGATTCGTGATTTGTATTCTTCTTTGCCAGAAAGTCGTATGCGTCGTTATGATGCCGGAAAATTCAGTTTTAATGTCAAAGGCGGCGGTCGTTGTGAAACTTGCGCTGGAGAAGGGTATATTCGCATCCCGATGCAATTCTTAGCAGATGTTTTTGTGGTTTGTAACGACTGTAACGGTTCTCGTTATAATCAAGAGGCCTTGGAAATTCACTACAAAGGGAAAAATATCGCCGAAGTTTTGAAAATGACTGTAGAAGAGGCATATAAATTTTTTGTCGACCAAAGACAAATAGCCGACAAATTAAACGTTTTGCGACAAGTAGGTTTGGGTTATTTGGAACTTGGTCAACCAGCGACCACTCTTTCCGGCGGCGAGGCTCAAAGAATAAAATTAGCGACCGAATTGGCGCGCGCGTCCACGGGTAAAACTCTTTATATTTTGGATGAACCAACCACAGGTTTGCATTTTGAAGATATTAAAAGATTGTTATTGGTTTTGAAACAGTTGGTGGAAAAAGGCAATACTATTTTGATAATCGAACACAATTTGGATGTTATTAAAAATTCGGATTGGATTATAGAACTCGGCCCGGACGGAGGTAAACGAGGCGGGGAATTGGTAGCTGCTGGTACAGTGAAAGATATTTTGAAATCCAAGAGAAGTTGGACCGGAAAGTATTTAAAGTAAAATAATAAAAAAACATCCCGATCAAAGTCGGGATGTTTTTTTATTATTTTACTTCTTTCATTTTTCTTTTGAATTTCGGATCGCGTAAAAAGTTCAATTTTGCGCGACGAGTAGCCAATTGTTTGACTACTTCTATTTTAGCCACAACCGGAGCTTTGATGGGAAATATTTTTTCCACACCGACACCTTCGGAAATTTTGCGAACCGTAATAGTTGCGCCAATTTCTTTTCCGTGTTTGACAGCAATGATGGTTCCTTCAAAGATTTGAATACGTTCTTTTTCTTCACCTTTGGTATTTGTTTCTTTGATTTTTTGATGAACTTTTACAACCATACCCGGTTTATATTCTACCGGAGCGGCCGTTTTGTTGATTTCTTCAGTCATATGTTAAAAGTTGAATATTAATAAAGTTCTATTATATTATCCCAATTTT
>CAYWMO010000025.1:0-7108 GCA_964459625.1 uncultured Gammaproteobacteria bacterium
TGTTCATTGGAGATATAAAAAAATTTAAAATATATTATATATATTATTAAGATGACGATGGAGATGAGTAAAGAAAGCAAGATTTTATTTTTTGTTGGTTTGAACATAAAAAATGGTTAATTTAAAAATTGTGTCGTTCTTTCAATATTTTAATCTTAGATTCAACCGCTTCTTCTATATTTACGTTTAACATTTCGGCGAGTGTCAAAAGTTGCAATATAACATCGGCAAATTCACCGTTTAAATTTTCGCGATCAATTTCTTTGTTGCGTAATTTCGGTTTATTTATTTCTTTTGCCAACTCACCAATCTCTTCCATGAGTTGAGTAAAGCAAAAATGCGGATCACGGGTAATATTGTATTTTGCGTCTATACCATTTACTGTCTTTGAACACATTTGTTGAAATTCGGTTGTTGTCATATGATGTTATTTTAATAAGAGAAATTTTTTTGTACGACTGTTTATTATAAGAATAAAATTTCGTATATACTACTTAAATTTGTATATTTTACGTACTTATCTACTATAAACCCCCATCAATTCCGTTTCTGCTATTAAATGTCCTTCCATTGCTTTTAGTAAATCCGCTTTGGTGGAATTTTCGGGAATATTGAGAATGGTATCCAAATAATTAAATATTTTTTCTCATTTCTTCCTCCGTAATATTAAAAGGCCATTGTTTTTTTTCAATAGATGTTTTTATTTCTTCTTCAGATTTTTTACCAGTTAATAAATCCGCAATATCTTCTATTGAGAGTGGTTGTTCAAAATAATCAGCAATTTTTTTCCATAATTCTTTTGGTTGAATTTTGTATGTCCATGTTCCGTTTTCCAAAGTTTCGTACACTTCTTTAAGTGATTTCGCACCTAATTCAGAAAGTATCATTTTTTCAAATGATTTTGGTAGTTGTTCTTTTGTTGGTTTTTGTTCGCTAAACATATTTTATTGGTTAATTAAAAATAAATTATTTTTATCTACTATAAACCCCCATCAATTTCGTTTCCGCAACTAAATGCCCTTCCATCGCTTTTAGTAAATCAGCTTTGGTGGAATTTTCGGGAATATTGAGAATAGTATCCAAGGCGTAAAGATGGAAAAAGTATCTATGAGTTCCTGACGGGGGACAAGGACCACCGTATTTATTATCGCCAAAATCTGTTTTACCAACAACTGCGTCTGCAGGCACGGAATTTTCCGTGATAATTTCTGTTTTAGGATCTATATTCCACATCACCCAGTGCGACCAATCTCCGCCAACCGAATCGGGATCGTCAAGAATCACGGCCAAAGACACGGCATTGTCCGGAATGCCGTAAATTTTCAATTCCGGATTGACATTGAGTCCGTCGCAAGTGAATTTACCGGGAATAATTTCATTATCTTTGAATTCAGGAGATGTAAGGCGCATAGAAAGAAGATTAGTGATAAGGGGTTTGGGTGAGGGTATTGGTTTTTTGCTGACAGATACGACAATAAAGATGGACAGAGTCACTGCCAGGAGAAATAAAGTCAGAATAATGTATAATTTCTTGTTCATTTAGATTTTGATGCCGATTTTTTGTTTTACTTCTTCCATTTTTTTGGCTGCGATTTTTCGCGCCTTTTTTGCGCCTTTTTCGAGCAATTCTTTCACTTCTTCATCGGAAATAGCGTTGAATTTTTGTTGAAAATCAACCAAGAAGTTGGCGACCAACTCGGCCAAGTCCTTTTTGAAATCGCCATAACCTTTGCCAGTATATTTTTCTACAATATTAGTGATAATCTCGCCACTGAGTTGAGAATAAATGGTAAGTAGGTTGCATAAAGCCGGTTTTTCAGGATCAAATTTGATTTCACTGCCAGAATCCGTTACGGCTTTCATAATTTTTTTCTTTGCCTCTTCAGGAGTATCAAGTAACGAAATGTAGTTATAAGTTGAGGGAGCGGATTTGCTCATTTTTTTGAGCGGATTATCCAAACCCATTATTCGGCAACCTTCTTTTTTTATCATAGGTTCGGGAACGACAAAGGTCTCCCCGTAAAGGGAGTTGAAGCGAATAGCCAAATCGCGCGCTAATTCCAAATGTTGTTTTTGATCTTCACCTACGGGCACGGCTTGCGTATTGTAAAGTAAAATATCCGCGGCCATTAATACGGGATAATCAAAAAGTCCGACATTGATATTTTCCGGATGAGAAGCGGATTTGTCTTTATATTGAGTCATACGTTCCAACTCTCCCATTTTGGCAATACTGTTGAGTATCCAGCAAAGTTCGGTGTGTTCTTTAACATTCGATTGTTGAAAAATGAGACATTTTTTCGGATTGATACCAAGTGCCAAATAAGTTTTAGCGATTTTGAGGATATTTTGTTTCAAATCTTCGGGTTTTTGGTAAACCGTGATGGCGTGTAAATCTACTACGGAAAAAATACAATCAAATTGATCTTGTACATCTACCCAATTTTTGATAGCGCCAAAATAATTGCCGATATGAATATTGTTAGTCGGTTGAACTCCGGAAAAAATGCGTTTTTTGGACATAAAATTTATATTATTATAGCTGTATAATAAAGCAAAAACGAAGTTCTGTAAAGTATACTACTTCTTGAGTGGCGGGGAAATATTGGATGTTGGATATTGAATATTATTGCGAAAAATATAGGGTTGTGATAGATTATAAAGAGCTAAATAATTATTAATTTTTTTATCGTATGCGTAGAGAAGGAATTTGGGGTTGGATTAAACCCAGAGAATCCAAGGAAGTTGAAAAAACAGCGAAAATTTCCAGCAAAGGTGACGGGGTAAATATGGAAGAGCATCCTTTTGCTGACGAAAAAGCAGAGTTACATCCGTACAAACATACTGATAGTCCGGTTAGAGATAGTGAAGGATATAAAACCGTTGAAGATATTGAAAGTCACCATAGTGGTACGGGTAACCCCGAAGACATGATGATTGCGGAAGAAGAAGAAAAAGCCAAAGATCCTTATGCGATATATAATGAGCAAGGAGATACCAGGCCACCGCAAAGGGAAGTGACTTTTGAAGATTATGAAGAAGATGAAAAATATTTTGAAAAAATTGCGGACATGAGTGCAAAAGCTGATGATAATAAAGATAACTTTAGTTTAACAAGTAATAAAGAAGAAAAATTTAAAACACCTGTAGAAATAAAAAAAGAAATAAAAGTAAAAATGGATGAGGAAAAATTTTGGGATCGGAGCGAAAAAAGACCCAATAGAGACAGAGGTCAAAAACCGGAAAGAAAAAACAGACCGACCGGAATCAGAAAAATATTGGGAAAATAAATAAAAAAGACGGCCGATGGCCGTCTTTTTAATTTTTCCAGCGGATTCTCGTCGCTTCTCCCAAACCCCTTTCCACTATTTCCCAAATCACTACATCCGGTTTGTTTTGAAGGATATATTCCTTATCCGATTCGTCGAAACTTTTCCAAAAATAATCAACCTTTGAAAAAATAGAAGATGTGAACGGATGTAAACTGTTAAAGAAAGAATCTCGAAAAATTATAGCAGTAGGCAAATCTTTTCGCTTGTTTTCAGTGGTCACCAAAAGATTTTTTCTGGAAAGTATGGCGATAGTATCTTTTCCTTGATAAGTGAAAATATCTTCCCAAAGGGAATTTTTTGGTTGAATCAGAGGATAAAGAGCGGATTTTTTGGAAGAAAAACCCAATAAATTGGGGAGTTGGCCGGCATCGGCTTTTGTTACTTCCATTTTAAAATCGTAATTTGGCAGTTGTACGTCAGGTAAATTGGTTTGAAGGATTTTTTTTAATTCTCCAAAAAACAAAAAAGCTCCGTAGTTGTTCCAATGAGTGTCATTTTTATAATACAAAGAAAAATCTTTTTTTTGAGAAATAAAAAAGTTTCTGGGGAAAATATAAAGAACATCGGTGTCTCGCAACGGATTAAGAAGTTGATCGGCGCGGGTTACACCCCGGGGTCGGAGATAGGGATAATATTCCGGATAAATACTGTGTTTATTGGGGATCACGACAAAAACAAACAAAATGCCGTTTTGTTCGCACCATTGCGCGCGAGATTTTATTTTTCTGACGAATTTTTTGACCGTTTGTTTGTCCACCAAATTTCTTTTCAAATAATCGTCATAATTGCTGTTGTCTTTTTTGTCTATATAAAAATACCAATCGTCCTTACCCAAAAGCACTCGAGAATTTCCTTTACTTTTCAATAAGTCGTATTGTATTTCGGCGTCCAGATTTATCAGTGGCGTTCTAAATCCGAAACGATCTTGAATGTAAGAATCCAATTGAGAAAAAAATTTCCAATTTACGGTCGAGGTGGAAAAAAAATTTGGGAAAACGGCCAATTCTCTGTTTTCATTGGTAGCCACTTTGCTTTGAAAATCGAATTTTAAAACCGGTGCTATCAATAAAACACAAAATGCCAAAAGGAAAATTGTTTTTTGAACTTTCATAAAAACAATCAAAAACGAAAATAAATAAACGGATTATAGGCGCTATTGGTCAAAAAAACAAAAGACAAAAAATAAAGAAAAAGCAGTAAAGCGTATTTGATAAAATATTTTTCCGAAAAATATAAAAGCGAAGAATTCTTTATTTTATCGTTTTTCCACCAGGGAATGGCGAATAAAATTCCCAGGAAAAAACAAAGCCAAAATCTCGTATCAATCATTAATGATAAAAACGGTTCTTTGGTGACAGCCGGTATATCCGAGTCCTCGCCGATACCAAAGAGTTTCAAAATTGTTTTTAATCCGAAATCGAGATTTGTTCTGAAAATAACAAAAGACAAAATCACCACCGCCAAAGTATAGGTTCGAGAAAACAAATTTGTAAAAAAATTGTTTTTTATTTCGGTTTTTCTCAATATTTTTTCCAAAGACAAACAAAAACCGTGAATCAATCCCCAAACCAAAAAGTTGAAAGCCGCCCCGTGCCAAATACCGGTGCAAATAAACACGATAAGCAGGTTAATAGCGGTTCGAGCGACACCTTTTTTATTTCCACCGAGGGGAATATATAAATAATCTTTGAACCAACGCGACAAAGACATATGCCAACGTCGCCAAAATTCGGTTATTGATTTGGAAATATAAGGGTAATCGAAATTTTCGGGAAAATTAAAGCCGAACATTTTTCCCAAGCCGATGGCCATGTCCGAATAGCCGGAAAAATCATAATAAATTTGCAAGGCATAAGCCAAAACCGCCACCCAAGTGTGAAAAACACTTACTTCGGAAAATGAGGTGGTAAAAACCAAATCGACTATTTCTCCGACAGTATTGGCAATAATGATTTTTTTGGCCAAACCGACAATGAATCTTTCTAAGCCGGCGGAAAAGCCGTCCAGATCGTGTTTTCTTTGCGTGAGTTGTTCGTTAATTTCATGATAACGTACTATGGGGCCGGCGATCAGTTGCGGAAAGCAAGAAATATAAAGTCCGAGTTTGATGAAGTTTTTTTGTGCCAATTCTTTTGTCCGAAAAACATCGGTCAAATAAGAAATTGATTGAAAAGTATAAAATGAAATACCTACCGGCAGAACTATATTTTTTAAAGTAAAAGCCCCGTCTCCTGAAAGTCCGAATAATTTATTTAATATTTCCAAAGAAAAATCGTAATATTTAAAGTGATAGAGAAAAAATAGATTAAGGCCTATGCCGATTGTCAAAATTAATTTTCGGTGAAGATTATTTTCAATAGTGCCCAACAAATACCCTGTTCCATAAGTGATAAAAATCGACAAAAGCATGACAAAAACATACTTTGGTTCTCCCCAAGCGTAAAATAACAAACTGACTAAAAATAAAAAAACATTTTTAGCTGTTAGCGAAGGTAACAAATAATAAAACAACAAAGCTGCCGGTAAAAAGAAAACTAAAAATGAAATCGAACTGAAAACCATATTTTAGTAATGGTATTTTCTGTTTTGATTTATCATTTGCGCGCGGTAGAGCTGTTCCAACAGAAAAACGCGCGCCATTTGGTGTGGGAATGTCATTTTTGATAAAGCTAATTTAAATTTGGCTTTTTGCAACACGGTTTCGTGCAGTCCGAGCGGTCCGCCGAGAACAAAAGTGAGCTCATCGCCCAGTTCTAACCAAGATTGCAGTTTGTCCGCGAATTTTTCGCTTTCAAACTCGGTGCCGTTTTCATCTAGCGCTATAACAAAAGAGTTGTTTGGAATTTTTGTCAGGATATTTTGCGCTTCTTTGACTTTGATTTTTTCACGATCGTCTTTATCTCCAAAACTTTCTTCTTTTAGTTCAATAATATTTACTTTAAACCAAGCGGATAACCGTTTGAGGTATTCGCTTTCCGCTTGTGTCCAATAAACTTCTTTGAATTTTCCAACTACGATAATATTTATTTTCATAATGAGAGTATTTTAGTTTAAAAATAGGGGAAAAGCAAATTTTGGCAAAAAATAAAAATCCCGCCCCTGTTACAGGGCGGGTGTTTCTTTAAAGAACTTTACGGTTTTTTGTTGCGGCGAGGAAAGGGAATTTCTTCGCCGGTTCGGCTGTCCGTATACAGCCATTTTTCGCTTTGGCGCCAAAGAGCGAACAGACCGACAATTATGACGGTGAGCGTGAACGATCGCCCGTAAAGCGCAATGCCATCAAGTGTTGCTTCCTTTATGGTTAAGGAAGTTTCAATTGAGAATGCCATTCTGAAAACAGTAGCGAAAGAAACCAGGACGATTGGCAGTCCGACCGCCAGAATATGCATCTTGCGAGGGGGAAGACAAAAAGCCAGAACAAAAAGCGTTCCGACCACGAATCCCCACAGCGGCGCGAAAGTCGGAAAAAGAAATATCAGCATTCCATACACATAGCCCAGCAAAGGGCCGGCAAAGATACAAAAGACAAAAGTCCAGAAACGATCTTCGCTTTCTCTTCTGTTTAACATAGTGACTTCCTCCGCCTTGTTTATTTCTCTCCAAAACATATTCTTTCTCTGCAACTGACCAGAAAGTATTCCCTGGCCAGTTTTTCCGGTAGTTTTACCATCTGTGGACTGCAGGTGGAAAAGTTCCATGTGAAGGCCAGTGGTTTGTCGTCGGCCAAACAGCCATTGGCAATGATGTAGTTGTTACGATCTCTCCAGGCGCTGTCT
>CAYWMO010000026.1:0-7067 GCA_964459625.1 uncultured Gammaproteobacteria bacterium
AATTCGCGCCAAAATTAGCGTTCCGTCGGTTACTTTTCAAATGAAAAACGATAAAATCGGATATTTTCGCGTGCTTCAATTTAACGAAGACACACAAAGACAGTTTGACAAAGGAATAAAACAGTTTTTAAATGCTGGCGGTAATAAAATAATTTTGGATTTACGCAATAACCCAGGCGGTTATCTTGATCAAGCCATCAAAATGGCTAGCGAATGGATAGAAAAAGGAGTAGTGGTAAGCGAAAAGGGTAATGACGGTAACAACACAAACCATGATTCTTTGGGTAATGCGCGGTTGCAAAATGCCAAAACCGTAGTACTAATCAACGGAGGTTCGGCTTCAGCTTCGGAAATCGTAGCCGGAGCGTTGCAAGACACCAAAAAAGCCACTATTCTCGGAACCAAAACTTTTGGTAAAGGATCGGTACAAGATTTTGAAATGTTTCCCGACGGTTCGGCTCTCAAATTAACCGTAGCCGAATGGTATACACCTAACGGTCGTAATATCAACAAAGAAGGGATAGCTCCTGAGATTGAAGTAAAAGAAGATTGGAATAAAGAAAAAGTAGGGGAAGATGTGATGATTGATAAAGCCCTGGAACTGTTGAACAAGTAATTTCACAAATCTCAAAAATTAAAAAACTTTCCCGTTTGGGAAAGTTTTTTAATTTTATGATTTTTGCAATTAACTACACCCTTTCCATCCATCTTTTATCCGTTTCTACCTCTATTTCCAAGAAAACTTTTTTGTTCAAGGCAGCTTCCAATTCTTTGCGAGCGGCAATACCTATTTCTTTGATAGCGCGACCGCCTTTGCCGATAATCATTTTTTTGTATTCTTTGGAATGAGTGAGTACGCGAATTTTGATAACCAAAATATCTCCTTTGTCTTCCATATTTTCCACTTCTACATGGGTACTATAAGGGACTTCTTGACGCAACGCTAAAAAGATTTTTTCGCGTATAACTTCGGATATCCAAAATTCTTCGTCAGTATTACTGATTTGTCCCGGCGGATAGTAAGGTTCTCCTTCGGGTAGATATTCAAAAACTTTTTGACGCAACGGTTCCACATGGCGATCTTTGAGAGCGGAAAGTTCAAAAGTGGCGTCAAATTGATCTTTTATGGCGCGATAATCTTCCAAAAATTCCTTTTCTTTTTCTGGCATGTCACATTTGTTGATAACCAAAATTTTAGGCACGCTGGCTTTGCGTACCAGAGACATGTTGAATCTTTCTTCCGCGCCGATAGCTTTTGTCGGATCAACTACATAAATTATTAAATTTATATCCTGTAAAGATTCTTCGACTCTTTCAATCATTTTTCCGGACAAAGGATTTCTTTTTTCTTTAAAAATTCCAGGAGTGTCTATAAACACAGCTTGGCCTTGAGTGGTGTTTAATACCCCATGAATAATATTTCTGGTGGTCTGGGGTTTGTGCGTGACGATTGCTACTTTTTGACCGATAAGTGTATTTAAAAGCGTGGATTTACCAACATTGGAACGACCGACAAGAGTGATAAATCCGGATTTAAAAGGAGAGGTACTTTCCGTTTTTTCTATAGGTTTATTGATTTTTTTAGTCATAAGACAGGTTAGGAGAATATTATTAATTATTAATTATTGTTTATTAATTTATTTTATAAAGCTTTTCCATAAGCAATAAATAATAAGCAATAACGGGGTTTTGTCTTTTTCTTTGTTTTGTAGTAGTATATTATAGGAAATTAATAAAATAAGCAAGAAACATATGAAAGTAATTTTACTTGAAAGAGTACCCGGTTTGGGGGATATAGACGATATCAAAGAGGTTTCCGACGGTTATGCACTCAACCTTCTTTTTCCCAAACATTTAGCCGTTCAGGCCTCAAACGCCAAAATAAAGGAGTTAAAAGACAAAGAAAAAAAACGCGCCAAAGATACTGAAAAAGAGCTACGCGAGACACAATCATTGGCTGACCGTTTGGAAGGTTATACCTTGATTATTGAAGATAAAGCTAATGAAGACAGTTTGTTATATGCGGCCGTCACCCCGCAACGCGTTGCCGAAGCTCTGAAGACCTACGGTTTTCCAGTAAATAAAAATATGGTTTTTACTGAGCCGATAAAAGAAATAGGTGATTATAAAATAAAGATAAAAATGCGACACGGATTGGAAGCCAACATCAATTTGACGATTAATGCCAAGATTGAAGATGGAACCGGTAAAAGTAAAAAATAATGGATAAATAAATCATTTTTTAAAAATAAATATATGGGTAGGACCAAATATATTTTTGTCGTAGGCGGGGTGATGAGCGGGGTAGGAAAAGGAGTCACCGTCGCTTCTATCGGCAGAATTTTAAACAATTACGGTTTGCGCGTTTCAGCCATAAAAATAGACCCGTATATCAATGTCGATGCCGGAACGATGAATCCAGTAGAACACGGTGAAGTTTTTGTGACCGACGATGGCGATGAAACTGATCAAGATATCGGTAATTACGAGAGATTTCTAGATACTGATATTTTATCCACCAATTATATGACTACCGGAAGGGTTTATCAAAGTGTGATAGAAAAAGAAAGAACCATGCAGTTTAAAGGTAAATGCGTACAGGTAGTTCCTCATATTCCGTTGGAAGTTTTGGAAAGAATTGACAAAGCGGTCAAAAAAACAAAAGCAGATGTGATGATAATCGAAATTGGAGGTACGGTAGGGGAATATGAAAATATCTTGTTTTTGGAAGCGGCTCGAAGTTTAAAATTGAAACAACCGGAAGATGTCTTATTTGTTCTGGTCAGTTATTTGCCGGTGCCAGGACATTTAGGAGAGATGAAAACCAAACCCACCCAACATGCTGCCAGAATGCTCAATAATAGCGGTTTGCAAGCGGATATTATTATTGCTCGCGGTCGTGAATTACTGGATGATGTGCGTCGAGAAAAGTTGGCTTTCTTTTGCTCTTTGCGTAGTAAAGAAGATATTATTCCGGCACCGGATGTAAAAAACATTTATGAAATTCCGGATAATTTTGAAAACTATAATTTAGGTAAGATTATTGCTAAGAAATTGAAATTAAAATTGAAAAAACGCGGAAATTCAAATTGGACAAAATTTGTTTCAAAAATGAAGCACGCCAAAAAAGAAATAAAAATCGCGGTGGTGGGTAAATATTTTACTACCGGTAATTTTACACTGTCTGATTCTTATATTTCCGTTATTGAAGCCGCTAAACACGCCGCGTGGACTTGTGGCGCGGTAGCGAAAATGACTTGGCTTGATTCTGAAGTTTACGAAAAGCAACCCGGAAAATTGGCGGAGTTGAAAAAATTCGACGCGATCATAGTGCCCGGAGGTTTTGGTACGCGAGGAGTGGATGGGATTTTGAAAACCATTCAATACGCGCGTGAGAAAAAAATTCCTTATTTGGGTTTGTGTTACGGGATGCAATTGATGTCCATAGAATTTGCGCGTAATGTTTTGAAATTGAAAGATGCCGATACGGCCGAGCGTAATCCTCAATCTTCAAATCTCATTATTCATATCAATCCCAATCAAAAAATGAATGTCAAAAATAATCGCTATGGCGGAACTATGCGTTTAGGGGCTTATTCGTGCGAGTTGAAAAAAGGAAGTTTGGTTGAAAAATTATATGGTCAAAAAACCATTTCCGAAAGGCACCGTCATCGCTATGAATTCAACAACGATTATCGTGAAAAATTGGATAAAGCCGGTTTGAAAATTGTCGGTATAAATAAAGAGTCTGACCTAGTGGAAATTTTGGAATTGCAAAAACATCCTTTTTTTGTTGGTACGCAATTTCATCCGGAATTGAAGAGTCGTCCTCTTCATCCGCACCCTCTTTTTGTCGGTTTGATAAAAGCAGCGTTAAATAAGCGAAGGGGTTGATTTTTGCTTTGATGTTTGCTAAAATAATCAGGCCTTTAATCGGGCCTGATTTTTGTAATTTAACCGTAAAAATATGTCATTTTTAGCGAAAATTTTTGGAGATCCGAATGCAAAGATTATCAAAGATATAATGCCTATAGTGGAAAAAATAAATTCTTTGGAAACAGAGATGCAGAAATTGTCGACGGAAGGACTGAAATTAAAAACCGTCGAGTTTAAAAAACGTCTTGCGTCCGGAGAAATGCTTGACGATATTCTTCCCGAAGCTTTCGCCGTTGTTCGCGAAACTTCCAAACGCATCACCGGAATGCGTCATTATGATACTCAACTTATCGGTGGTATAGTTCTTCATCGTGGACAGATATCTGAAATGCACACCGGAGAAGGAAAAACGTTGGTGGCCACCTTGGCCGTTTATTTGAACGCCCTCACGGGAAAAGGTGTTCATGTAGTAACGGTTAATGATTATTTGGCCAAACGTGACGCAGTCTGGATGGGGCAAATTTATGACGCTCTCGGATTAAGCGTTGGAGTAATTCAAAATTTATTGGTTTCTTATAAATTTCATAAACACGAAGTTCAAATAAAAGACGAAACGCAATCAAATGATGAAACCAAAAAAGAAAATACCGCGGTTTATAAAGTCAAAACGGAATATCTGGTTTCTTGCAAACGTAAGGAGGTATATGAATGCGATATTGTTTACGGAACCAACAACGAATTCGGTTTTGATTATTTGCGCGATAATATGGTCGGCGCTTTATCGGAAATGTCGCAAAGACCTCTTTATTACGCCATAGTCGATGAAGTCGACTCTATTTTGATAGACGAAGCTAGGACCCCGCTTATTATTTCCGCTCCAGCTCAAAAAGCTACCGATACCTATTATAAATTTGCCTCTTTGGTTAAACAACTCAAAGAAAACGAAGATTATAATGTAGATGAAAAAATGCGTGCCGCTACTTTAACGGAAAATGGTGTTCATAAAATAGAAAAAGCTTTGGGAGTGGAAAATATTTATGTGGAAGGCGGTATGCAAACCGTGCATCACGTGGAACAAGCTTTAAAAGCTGAAACCATATTGAAACGTGACAGAGATTACGTTGTGGAAAACGGAGAAGTGGTGATAGTGGATGAATTTACCGGGCGTAAAATGCCGGGTCGTCGTTATAGCGAAGGTCTACATCAAGCTATAGAAGCCAAAGAAGGAGTACAAATACAACGCGAAAGTCAAACTATGGCGACGGTAACTTTTCAAAATTATTTTCGTATGTATGAAAAATTGGCCGGTATGACCGGTACGGCGGTGACCGAAGCTGAGGAATTTGGAAAAATTTACAAACTTGAAGTTGTGACTATTCCGACCAATAAACCAAGACAAAGAAAAGATTTACCCGACAGAATATATCGTACCGAAGATGCCAAATTTAAAGCTATTGCCAAAGAGGTAAAAGCATTACAACTTCGCGGCCAACCGGTTCTTATCGGTACTATTTCCGTGGATAAAAACGAATTACTCAGTCAATATTTGGAATTGGAAGGTGTAAAACACGAGATACTCAATGCCAAGAATCATGAACGCGAAGGAGAGATCGTTGCTCAAGCCGGTGCTCCGGGAGCAGTTACTTTGGCTACTAACATGGCCGGTCGCGGCGTGGATATAATCTTAGGCGGCAATCCTCAAGACCCGGAAAAAGCCAGAAAAGTTCGCGAACTCGGCGGTTTATTTGTGGTTGGTACTGAACGTCATGAAAGTCGTCGTATTGATAATCAGTTACGCGGACGTGCTGGACGCCAAGGAGATCCTGGCGCTTCTCAATTTTATTTGAGTACGGAGGATGATTTGATGCGTATTTTTGCCGGGGATAGAATCAGAGGAGTTATGCAAACGCTCAAAGTACCCGACGATATGCCGATAGAAAACAGAACTATCAGTAAAATTATAGAATCAGCTCAACGCAAAGTCGAAGGTTTTCACTTTGATGCTCGTAAACATTTGCTTGAATATGACGATGTTCTTAATAAACATCGCGAAGTTATTTACACCAAACGTCGTCAAGTTTTGAGATCTTTTGAAATTGGAAGAGCCAAACTGCGAGGAGAAAATTCGTCAGAATTTGAGAATCCCGTCTCGTTAAAAGAAATGATTTTGGAAATGGTAGAACAGGAAATAGAAGGTGTGGTTTCTTTTCATACCAATTATGAAGACCGCAATACTTGGAATTTTAAAGAAATAGTGGAAACCGTTGCGACTATTTTCCCGTTAAGCGCAGAAGAAAAAAATAAAATTTTAAATTTCAAACCGTCTTCTTCAAGCGGAATTCCGGAAGTGGAGGAAAGAAGTGAATTGACCGACTATTTGGTAAAATTGGCCAAAGAAAAATACGAAGAATTGTTGGTCAAAAAAGTGTCTGAACCGGAATTTTTGTTGGAAATAGAAAAACAAGTATTATTGCGCGGAATAGACAATCTTTGGATAGATCATTTAGTGGCTATAGATTATTTGCGTACCGGTATCGGGTTGCGAGGTTATGGTCAACGAGATCCTCTGGTGGAATATAAAAAAGAAACTTATCACATGTTCAACGAACTATTATCGATGATTCAAAAAGAAGTTGTTTATACCATATACAAAGTGACATTGGGCATAGAAATGGCTCCGGCCGCCATGGCCGCGCAAAACCTAGTTTTTTCCGGAGCGGAAAAAGAAGCAGGGGAGAATCAAACCGTAGTTCGTAAAAATCAAAATAAAGAAATCGGACGCAATGATCCGTGTCCGTGCGGATCAGGAAAAAAATTTAAGAAATGCTGTGGAGTGTAAAATAAAAAAAGCCGACCGTTAGTTTTGGTCGGCGAAGAATTCGGGATTGGTGATCTGGAGACGAGCGTAAAATTCCGGTCTGGTTTTTTCCAAGAAATTTAAAGCCTTGGGTAAATCTTTTTTGTTTGCCCTGGCTATAATTTCCAGAAGAACCAGGACAGCTCCGTTGGGGATGGTCTGAGGAGGCATTGAAACCGCCTTTTCAAAATTTTGCAACGTTATTGTCATGGCCACAACCTCCGTTTTTCCCGTTTTTTAAAGTACTGTTTTTATCCTATCAAAAAAAATTCAATTAAGCAAGGGACTGCCAAGTTATTTTTTTGCCTAATATTAGATAAAAAAAATTGTGGAC
>CAYWMO010000027.1:0-6914 GCA_964459625.1 uncultured Gammaproteobacteria bacterium
GATTGCAGCGTTTTTTATTTTGTTTTTTAAGATTAAGAGTAAGCGCCAAAAAGAAAGCAGGTCTTCGTGAAATTGAGACAAAGATTGACCGTTTTGCGCCAAATCGTCGATGATTTGTAAAGCTGATTCGAGATTTTTTTCAAGGACGGCATTGGCAAAATCGGCCACCGATTCCAATTGAGAAGTCGGAAGTACGCTTTCGGCGTCTTCTTTGTCAATTTTATTTTTTCCTGAAGAAAAAATTTGTCCGAGCAAGCTTTCGGCATCGCGCATACAGCCGTCACTTTTGGCCGCGACTTTACGCAATACGCTTTCATCAACTTTGATTTTTTCACTATCAGCTATATCTTCTAATCGTTGAACCAAAGAATCAAAGTTTATTTTTTTGAAATTAAATCTTTGACAACGAGAAATGATAGTGGCCGGAATTTTTTGCGGTTCAGTTGTGGCAAGGATAAAAACGGCATGAGAGGGCGGTTCTTCCAAAGTTTTGAGCAAGGCATTAAAAGCGGAAGTGGACAACATGTGTACTTCGTCGATGATAAAAACTTTGTATTTGGATTTTGTCGGTTTGAATTGGGCGTTTTCAATGATATTTTCACGAACATTATCCACGCCAGTGTGAGAAGCGGCGTCTATTTCGATAACATCAATATTGCGCGAAGTAGCGATTTCTGTACACGAAGAACATTCGTCACATGGTTCAAAATTACCCGGTTTACGATTAATACAATTGACGGCTTTGGCAAACAGGCGAGCCAAAGTAGTTTTACCGACTCCGCGCGGACCGGAAAAAAGATAAGCATGAGCGATTTTATCGCCGGCAATTTCATTTTGCAAAGTTTTGACCAAATGTTTTTGTTCCACTAAATCGGAAAACTTTTGCGGTCTGTATTTTCGATATAAAGTTGACATAATAAAAAGCAGGCCTTAACCTCCTTTGTTGTTAAAAAATTTAATAAACAAAATACTACAAGCTTGGTTCGGTCGGTTGCGTGCCGGACATTATAGATCCCAAGGCTGATCTTTCCAATATTTCGGCTTCTACTATTTCTCTTGGTCTGCCGTATTTCAAACGGGAAAGTTCTTTGATAGCCGCGCCGAGCTCTTTGTTGCCCGGTTGAGGCGGTAGAGTATACATATTAAACGGTTTGGCGGCGGTATTGTCAATAAGCAATTTGACATAAGCCGTATATTGCTCCACATTAATCAAATCATAGGCTGAAAATACAGGGGCAAATTCTTTTTGTAAAATTTCCGCGTCTTCTATACCGATACGGAAAGAAGCAATGGTTCCGGCGTTACCCAAGATTGCATCGCGAACCGTCGCTTTGCCTTTATTGTCTTCAAGCTGTTTCATATACTGGTTGGCGACTATCAAATTGAGGCGGTACTTGCGAGCTTCGGACAAAATAGTGGCGATGGAATCGGTGATAAAATTTTGGAACTCGTCTATATACAAATAAAAGTCGTGGCGTTTTTCTTCGGGCAAAGACGCTCTTTCCATGGCGGCCATTTGCAATTTGGAAACTATTATCATACCCAAAAGATTGGAGTTGATTTCTCCCACCAAACCTTTGGCCAAATTGACTATCAATATTTTTTTGTTGTCCATGATTTCGCGGAAGTTGAAACCGGAATGAGATTGACCAATAATATTTCTGATCATGGCGTTTTCCACAAATCTGCCGACTTTGGAAATAAGATAGCCGAGCATTTCCGATTTGTGAAAATCCGAGGTCTTGGCCATTTCTTTTTCCCAAAAAGACATAACCACCGGATCTTTTAATTTTTTCTTCCAGGTTTCTACGAATTCGTCGTCTGTAAACATGCGTGGAATTTCAGCTATCGTGCCGGGCATCTCATTGTCTGACATCAAAGTTAACATGACATTTCTCATGTTATGTTCAAACATAGGACCGATCATCGAAGGATCGGTGACCATTTTATAAAAAATAGAAATCATTTCTTGGCAAGCAAAATCTTTTTGATCTTCGGTTTTAACTTCAAGCATATTCAGGCCGATAGGTCGTTCTGTGTCGGAGGGGTTGAAATAAATAACATCTTCAGCGCGTTCTTTGGGAACATGTTGCAAAACATATTCGGCAAAATCTCCGTGCGGATCGATAACACAAACCCCTTCGCCATTGAGTACATCTTGTACGGCCAGGTTTTGAATAAATACTGATTTTCCTACGCCGGACTTACCTATGGTATAAAGATGTCTTCGTCTGTCCGCTCGTTTCATTCTCACAATAGTCTCTTCGCCTCGATATACACAGCGCCCGAGAACTATACCCTCATTGGGCATATTAAGAGGCGGGGGAGCTTTACGTGCCCCTAACCAATTGATGTGTGGAGTTTCGGTGGAAGGAAGAGGTAAGTGCCAAAAAGAAGCCATTTCATCCGTGGAAGCGACTCTGCTAAATTTTTCATTGAAAGCTCGATATATGGAATCCTGAATCAATCTGTTCGGGCGACGAGGGATGAGGGCGGAAAAAGAATTGCCATAACGATAAATATTGTAAAGAGAAAAAGCATTGATAATATTATCCAAATTTAATCGGGCTTTTTCTTTGTTGTTGGCCGAACTGACCAAACGAATTGTAATTTCCAAACCACCGCGACTCATTTTTTCTTCCATTCCCTTGACCATTTCTTCTTCCATTTGAGTGAGACGATAGGGTTCTTGAGGATTAAATCCTTCTTTTTTATTGCCGGAGAAAAGGATCTTTGTCCAAGAAGAAGCGGCATTGCTAAAGCCGGAGTTTTTCAAAACTGATTCGAATTTTTTGCCTTCTTTGATTTCGCGTACTATTTTAACGCCGGATTTTCGCCAACCGCTATCTGCCGGACGAATAACATATTGGATAAGTGCCCCTTCGTCGTTTTCCAATTTGGAAAGGGGATTAAGCAGTGCTGCCAAAGGATCGCTTTCTAAATGTTTGTAAGTTTTGAAAGGAAAAAAAGATTTTTCCTTAAAAGTGAGATAAGCGCCGACAATATGACTTTGCGGTTTGAAAATATTATAATCAGGTTCTTCGCTGATTTCAGCATTGGGATATTGAGCGTGAATTTGTTGTTCCGCCAAACTGCGAAATTTGTTCGGCACTGCGACATAAAAAGAGATGGAACCGTCTTTGACAACCGTTTCAAAAGACATGTGATCGGTTCGGCCGGATAGCCAAGCCAAAAAGCCTTTTTGCGGACGTAAACCGGCTAAATTGGAAAATAGAGTTTCGGCTACACCTATTTGTTCGCGAATTTGATTGACATTTTCTTCTTGAGGTCCGTCTGATTTTTCATTTTTCTTTTCTTTTGGAACTTTGATCAAGAAAACGGTTTTATCAAAAGCTTTGCCGCGACGAGTTTTCTCGTGCATCACCAAGCGTAAAATTTTGACCATCAAAATCAGACAAATCAAAATAATCGCGGCGGCGAACACTATGGTCTGTGTCTCCGGCGGAAAACCTAATGAGGTTAGAATTTCCAAACTTAAATTTATTTCAAAAATTCCCAATAACGGCATAGTTATTCTTTTTGACGATTTTTTAGAGCTAAGATACGATCGGCTTTGATTTTGGCTTCTTGTTCTAGAAAAAAGTAGTTTACTCCCGGTATCATTTTGAGCCAATCAAAAATAAGAGCGAATATTTTCTTGACTTGAACATGGGTTTTTTTGAGAAGTTGGCCGATTTTTTCCGCGGTTTCTTCGCCTTTGATTTTAAATTCTTGTTTGGCTACGGGAGACATTTTTTCATAAGCCTCGCGTAAACCTTCTTCCAATATTTTTTCCACTCTTATCGCCGTCGCGTCGCGCAATTTCGGCAGAGTCGCCGGAATCAGACGCGGTTTTTTGAATAAGGTCTTTTTTTCCGTTTCCGATTTTTGTTTTTTCTCTTCTTTGGGAGAAGGGATTTCTTTTTTAGTTTCTTCCGATTCCTTGTTTTCTTTGACAACAAAATCTCCGGCTTGTTCCGCCTGGTTTAATTCCATGTTTAGAGGTTGTTTTTCCGGAGTTATAGCCACATTTTTCTTTTTCCATATTATAGCACTTTTTCCAAATGAGAACAAATGTTCTTTTCGGATACAATTTGGAGAGAATAGGGAATATATGATATAATGAATTCAGCTAAAAATAATTTTTGGAGGGTTATGAAAACAATCAGTGAAATATCTCATCAAGGCATACTTTGGGTAAATGTGCCGGAACAATCAGAGAAAGAACTTCTCAAACTTCAAAAGAAGTTCGGTTTTGATCATCATGATATTAAAGAAAGTCTACCTCCGTATCAACGCGCCAAAATAGTCAAACGCGACCACTATTATTTTATGGTGTTGCATTTCCCGGTTTTTGACAGAGAAACCAGACGTTTGGGTTTCACTGAAGTAGATTTCTTTTTGAGCAGTAATCTTTTAGTAACCGTTCACGGTAATAAATTGCCGATTTTGGATAATTTTTTCAATCTTTGTAAAAAAGACAATGAAGTTCGGGCGAGATTTTTTTCCGGCACGGCAGTACATATATTGTTTGAATTGTTAAGTCAGATGCTAGAGTCGATTTTTTCTATTTTGTTACATGTCAACGAAGATATCAACCAAGTAGATGGAAAATTGTTTGCTAACAAAATATCCGGTCGCGACATGGCTGAGGAAATTTTGCGCTTGAAATCCAATATCGTCACTTTCCGTCGTACCATGCAAGGACATCGCACAGTGTTGGAGAGGTTGATTATGTATTCCGGTCGTGAACTAGATCTTTTTTCTTATCAAAGTTATATCAACAATTTACGCGAGTTTGCCAATGAGATTTGGCACATGCTCGAAAGTCAAAAAGAAAGTATCAACGCTCTGCATGAAACCAATGAATCTATTTTGACTTTACGCACCAACGAGGTGATGAAAACTCTAACCTTGATTTCCGTAGTGACTTTTCCTCTTACTTTGGTGGCTGCGCTTTTTGCCATAGATGCTCCGGGTAGGCCGTTTGTGGACATTCCGGGTGGTTTTTGGATAATTACAGGGTTGATAGGTTTTGGTGCGTTATTGATGATTTTTATTTTTAAGAGGAAGAAGTGGATGTAAAACGATTGAAAGATTTAAAGATTAAAAAGATTTAAAGATTAAAAAACCGCCTTTTTGGGCGGTTTTAAAATTTGGATTTGGCTGAGATTAGCCAAGTTTACCCCTTGACAAAAGTGCCAAAATGTGCTATAATGTGCAGTTAGTTCTTTTACAACAACATGCCGTAAGGCAAGGAGAAAAACCATGAGCAGTTATCAGATTTTTGACCTGTTTATGACAACTGGTCAGATTGTGTGCTGTGTTGCCATCGAATTATTGATTGTCCTTTCTGTGATGGGGGCAATCGGGGCATTCGCATGTTTTATATCGCAGAAAAAGGGGTGGGTAGAAAGTGTCAAATGTCTGTTTTCTTCTGTTTTTCTTAGCCTGTTGGCGTTTCTCCTTTTTACACTGTTGGTTCTTGTTTTTTCTTTTGAACCAGTGTCGGGAACCGTTAGTTTGTTGATCTTTCTAACAGTAATTGTCATTTCTGTTTTTAGGAAAAAAGTTTTCAAAATAATATCCTGGACTTAAACAATAGTTCAGGTATTCCTTCTTTGGCCCACTGCTTGTAGTGGGCTATTTTTTTATTCAAAAACAAAAACTCGTCCTTTCGGACGAATTTTTTTATTTTCTTTATTGCTTTATAGCTTTACTGCTTACTTACTCACCCGTGTTCCATCTTTTGTATCTTCAACTTTATATCCCAAAGCTTCCAATTTTTTTCGCAACTCATCACTCTTGCCCCAATCTTTATTTTTTCTCGCTTCGTCTCGTTCTCTTTTTATTTTTTCCGCATCATCGGAAATTTTGATGGTTTTTACTTTCAATTTTTTTTTTATTTTCAAACCAAACACTTCGTCGAATTTTAAAAGTGTTTTTTGATCTATTTTTTTCTCTTTTATTTTTTCCCAAACAAAAGCCAAGGCGCCGGAAGTATCCAAGTCGTTATTTATAAATTCCAAAAATTTATTTTCAATTTCCGGATCAGCTTTGATTTTCTTTTCCAAATTTTTTGCAGCAGCATAGAGATGATCTAATCCACTTTGCGCGGCGCTAAGTGCTTCAAAACTGAAAACCACCTGTTTGCGATAATGGGCTTGTAAAAGAAAATAACGATAGGCGAGCGGGGAATATCCTTTTTCGATCAATGAAGGCAGAGTGATAAAATTTTCTCCGGATTTGGACATTTTGGCGTCTTTTAAATTGAGAAATTCGTTGTGTAACCAAAAATTCGCCATAGGGACACCATTGGCGGCTTCACTTTGCGCGATTTCATTGGTATGATGAACAGGAACATGATCGATACCGCCGCAATGAATATCAAAAGGTTGACCGAGATATTTTACCGACATAGCACTACATTCTATATGCCAACCGGGGAAACCGACTCCCCAAGGACTTTTCCATTCCATCTGTCGTTTTTCGTGTTTGGGAGAAAATTTCCACAAAGCAAAATCGCTGGAGTGTTTTTTACCGCCCAAGTCCACGCGAATACCGGCCTTCAATTCTTGATGTTGTAAGTCGGCCAGTTTGCCGTAATCTTTTAGTTTGGAAGTATCAAAATATATGCCATCCACGGTTTGGTAAGTAAAACCTTTTTTCTCCAGTTTTTTTATCAAAGCAATTTGCTCTTTGATATGATCCGTGGCTTTGCACAAAACAGCGGGGGAGATGACATTCAAATCCGCTAAATCTTTTTTGAAAGATAATGTATAAAATTTAGCAATTTCCCAAGCGGTTTTTCCGGTACGACGACTACCTTTTTCCATCTTGTCTTCACCTTCGTCACTGTCTGATACCAAATGTCCGACATCGGTGATATTCATCACATGTTTGACTTTGAAACC
>CAYWMO010000028.1:0-6856 GCA_964459625.1 uncultured Gammaproteobacteria bacterium
TGGGGTCGTTGATTTTTTTAGTCTTATTTTACAACTCCGAATTGTTGAGTCTGATCTACGTTCTTTCTCTTTGTATCGTGATTTTTTTCAGATTGGATGGTATTTTGGGTAAACATAAAGAGGATCTTGGTTGGCGCAAAACAAACCGCGCGGTTTTCTCTTTGGCCGGTTTTATTTTTGTCGTTTTGGCTTTTTTTCAGTACACGGCTTATTTTTATTTTATATTTGACAATAATGCTAAATACGACAATATTGTTTTGTTTAGAGTGTTTTCGTTGACCTTGTTTTGGCTCGGAAGTTTTGGGGCTTGCAGTTTGTTGTATTTTTATTTTAAAAAAAATAAACAATTATTTTTGTTTTTTTGGTTGGTATTTTTTTGGGCGGCTTTGTTTTTGAATATGGTCAATACCGGAGTTGTTTATGAAGCCGGTTTGTATTTGAGTCCGATTATTTTTTCTCATGTCGGATTATCGGGTTTGAAAATATATTTTGTGCCGGTTATTCTGGTATTGATTGCATATGTGATGTTAATCTTTGGTTCTTTTTTGGTTTTTCGTAAAGTTTTAAAAGCCCACAGCGAGACCACTCCTCGTCATTGGCTTTTTTACAATTTCGCTTTATTGGCCGTGGCGACATTCGCTTGTTTTTCAATAAATTCTTTGAAGAATACTCCGGAAGCAACGATAATCAAAAATTTTTACGATACCTACCGTCAAGTAAAAGAAGATAGTGTTTTACCGGAAAACATTGCAAAAAAATTGGAGAAGTTCGGTTTGTTTTACAATCAAAATAGGTTTGCCGTTTTGGATGTTGATAGGCCGAAGGAAGACAAACAAATAAATTGGTCTTTGAAAACCGGCGAAAAACCGAATTTGTTGATAGTGTATCTCGAATCTTTTTCTGCTCGCTTAACCGGACCGTATGATAAACAATATGAAGATTTGACTCCGGGTTTGAACGCGTTTGTTTCCGATAAAAACACTACTGTTTTTCGCAAGGTTTACAATGCTTCAACCCCGACAATAACAGCATTGCTTTCTTCGTTATGTTCTTTTTTACCTCCCACCGGACATGAAGAAATTGAAAGAGAAAAACAATTAAAATCCCATCATTTGACTTGTTTACCGGATATTTTGAAGGAAAACGGTTATAAAAAAACTTTTTTTGTAACTGCTATAGCTAAAGAGTTCGCCAACAAAGATACTATTTTGCAAAGTATGGGCTTGGACAAGATTTGGGGCGTTCAAGAATTGCGTGATGAATTGAAGGAAGAGCCAAGATCGTGGGGATATTCAGATCATCAACTATTCCCGTTTTTGTTTGAAAAGATGAAAACCGCGAAAAAATCTGACGAAGAACCTTTTGTGTTTATTTATGAAACCGTGGATACGCATCCTCCTTTTGATTTACCGCAAGACATGGTGTATTACAAAGACGGTAAAAATCCGGTGCTAAACACGTTTCACACCACTGATGATGCTTTTGCGAAATTTTGGAAAGAGTTTAAAAATAGCGACTTTGCCGATAACACAGTAGTTTTGGTGACGGCTGATCATGCTATTTTCCCGGCAGCTTACGAAAGTAAATATTTTCCTGAGTTATCCGGCAAAACCAATTTTTATGACGAATTATTTTTTGCTCTCTATACTCCCGAAACCATCTTACCCAAAGAAATGAATGTTTACGGAAGTGGAATAGATTTGGCTCCGACAGCGCTACATTTACTGGGTGTAAATGCGCCAAATAAATTGGAAGGGTATTCGCTTTTAGGTAAAAGAACCGAATTTCCAAATTTGATAGGTATGCATGAATTTGGATTGTACCTTAATCAATCGCAAAATAACGAGCGAAAAGAAAGTTTTTCCGCGCCCAACGACGTTGTCTGCGCAAATAGTTTTGTGGAGCAAGAATTATCTTTGTGTGAGTTAAAAATTTATTACGACTGGAAAAGGGACATGTTGCTTTCCGGAAGATTGTGGTAAAAAAGTTGAAAAAATATTATAATATTTTTATCTAAAATTAAAATAAAAAAGTTATGTCTTATCAACCGATAAATGCCGAAAAAATAAAAGAATTGATGGTTGATCAACCGGAAAGGTTTTTTTATCAGTCAAACGGTGGTGGATATTTGAATTTACAAAAATTGGAATTGGAAGATGCGGAAGGAATAAATTTCGATTTAATGCAAAAATACGCAAAAATAGTTCGGGCAATGATTTTTGCCACTTTGGAAAATTCTCAAAACGGTCATCCGGGCGGTAGCTCTTCCAAAGTGGAACAGTGGTTATCTCTGACTCTCACCGGTTTATTGGCTTTTGATCCGCTCAATCCGAAAAATTCCGGTCGCGATCGCGTTGTTTGGAGTGCTGGACATTGTACCCCTCTTTTGTATGCTGGACAAGCTCTTTACTATGAAGTATTGCGTAGAAACGGCAGGCAATTTTCTCAAGCGGTCGTTAAAAACGTTTTTTTTGAAGACTTGGCTCGTTTTCGTCGCATAGACGGTTTGTCAGGACATGCTGAAAGTCAAACTCCATATAGTGATTTTTCTACCGGACCTTCCGGTCACGGATTTTCTGTTGGTGGAGGTATGGCTTTGGTTCACAAAAGTTGCGGATTGAACACTTCTGTTTTTGTTTTTATGGGAGACGCGGAAAGCGAGGAAGGAATGACTTATGAAGCCCGTAATATGCTGGCTTCGTCCGGAGTTGATAATTTGACGGTTATTTTGGATTTTAATCGTTTCGGTTTGGATGGGGAAATAAAAGAAGTAATTTCTTCGGATTATTTGTCCCATTGGCTTTCTCTAAAATGGAATGTTATAGAAGTCGACGGTCACAATATCAAGGAATTGTACTATGCCTATCGCTTGGCCAAAGAAAAAATTTTTAACAACGGTTTACCGACGGTTGTCATAGCGCATACTATCAAAGGTAAAAATTACGGATCTTTGGAAAACAGCGAACTTTCTCACGGAAAAATTTTATCGCGCGAAGAATATGTTTCCGTTCAACAAAAACTCGGATTTAAAATTTCCGGCGAAAAAAATACGGCTTTTATAGATATGGAAAATATTTTGGAAACCTTGACCGAAGCAGATGAAAAATATATTTTGAAATATTTGGATTTGGGCGCTCAAAAAATATTACCTGAAAACAAATCTCTTGAAATGGTAAAAGACAAATTAAAGAATCGTCCTTTATTTTCGGCTGTAAATTTAAAAAGACCGGAAAAATTGCCGCCAGAATTGGTTTTTGAGCCCGATGATATCATATCAACCAGACAAGCTTTTGGAGCGTTTATCGAGTGGTTGATGAAGGAAAGTGCTTTTGTTTATGTTGGTGCCGGAGATTTGAGTTCTTCGATAATGACCGCCAAAGCTGAACAAATTTATGGTATCGTTTCGCCAAAAAATCCTTACGGTCGGGGTTTGCGTTTTGGTATCGCGGAAAACAATATGGCTATGATGATGAGTGGAATGGCGGCTGATATCTTGCCCGGAGGTTTTCGTCCGATAACCATTTTTGGAACTTACGGGGTATTTTTGAATATGGGAGTCAACAGTATTCGTCTATCAACCGTCAATAATTTCGTTCATAAAGAAATTCCCGGATTTTTTATTGCCGTGTCTTCTCATGATGGTTTAGATACCGGAGAAGATGGTCCTACTCATCAAGGTTTGGATAATCTGAGTGTTTTTAAAAGCATGCTAGGCGTAAAAGTTTTTAAACCCAACGATGCCAATGAAACCGTGGAAATGCTTTTTTATGCTTTGGAAACCGGAGAACCTGTGATTTTGTCTTTGGCTCGTCCGAGTTTTCCGGTAATCAAAAGAGAAGACGAAAATCAAGTTAAACAAGTTCGTTATGGTGCTTATATTTATAAAGATTTCAAAAATAATAAAAAGAAAAAAGCGGTCTTGGTAATTTCGGGTATGAAAAATTTAATCAACGCGGAGGAAATCGTTTTAAAACTGGACAAAGACGGTTATGCCGTAAAATTGGTGGCAGTCACATCTCCGGAATTATTTGCCGATCTCTTACAAAATAATCCGGAAAAAGCCGCTTCCATTTTGTCCGAAGAAGAAAGAAATATCGCCATAACCGTTAATAACGGATATCCGGAATTTTTAAGCGAATTTTTATCCGGAGAAAATTTACCACAACGCATGATCGGAATAAAAAATTATTTGAAATCCGGAACCTTGGAAGAAGTTTACGAATATGCCGGTTTGTCTCCCGTCGGATTATACACCAAAATAAAAAACATTTTAGAAAATTATTTATGAGTAACGAGATAATCAACGATATTTTTCCCGAAAAAGAAAATTATAAAGGATTGTCGTCGGGCGAAGCTGAAAAAAGATTGAAAAAATATGGTCGCAACGAAAGAACAAAAAAGAAAAATAAAACCGTTTTAAAAAGAGCTTGGGATATTTTTACCGAGCCGATGATGTTTTTGATAATCGTAACGGCTGGCGTTTATTTTTTTGTCGGCGATACTGTTGAAGCTACGGTTTTTTTGGGAGCCATCATACCTATAGGCTTGATGGAATTTTTTCAAGAAAAAAGAACTGATGAAACCATAGCCGCTCTTGATCAAATGATGGTGGAAAAATGTAAAGTATATCGCGATGGAAAATTGATTACTCTTGATGTTGCTCATGTCGTTCCCGGAGATTTAGTTTATTTGACGGCCGGAGATAAAATAGCAGCCGACGGTTTTTTGTTTAATACCAGAGGTTTGATGGTGGACATGTCTATTTTAACCGGAGAATCTGTGGCGGTTGTCAAAGAACAAATTCCGGAAAGTTTAAAAAAAATAAACGAAGAAAAACATAAAGTTTTTCAAGGAACTCTGGTTGTTCAAGGGGACGGAGAAATGTTGGTGGAAGCCACCGGTTTACATACGGCTTACGGTCGATTGGGAGATTTGTTACAAAGTATTGAGAAACAAAAAACTCCTTTACAAAAGAAAATAGCGCGATTGATAAGGGTGGTAGCTATAGTAGCTATATCTTCGGCTTTTTTGGTGGGTTTCGGACTGGTATTAAAATTCGGTTTCAAAGAAGGCGTGCTTGGATCTTTGGCTATAGCCATGGCGCTTATTCCAGAAGAATTTCCTGTGGTTTTTTCCGTATTTTTGATTATGGGTGTTTGGCGTATGGCCAAGAACAAAGCCATGATCAGAGAAATGGCGATGGTGGAAACGCTCGGGAGCGCCACGGTGATTTGTACCGATAAAACTGGTACACTGACCGAAGGCAGAATGTCTTTGGAAAAAATATATTTTAATCATGAGATTTTAATCAAAAATGATTTTCAAAAAAAATCCGGCGAATTTAACAGTTTGATAGAAACTTCTATTTTGGCTTTGGAACAAGTGGCTGTCGACCCTATAGAAATAGAAATGCAAAAAATTGCCAAAGAGCAAGGTATAGATCCCGATAAGTTTTTTGCCGGTAAAAAACTTTTGGATGAGCAAGCTTTTTCTTCCGATACCAAAACAGTGCATCATATTTGGAAGGATAAACAAAACGGTTGCGCCCAATATAGCGCCGGAGCTCCAGAAAATATAATAGCGCATTCTGTTTTGGATGAAATGTCGGTAAAAAAAGCCATGGAAGCTTATGAAAAATTAGCAAGTGAGGGATACAGAGTTATTGGTGTAGCCAAGAAAAAATGTGGAGAAAAAGACAAGGTCAGTTTCGAAAATATGGAGTTTGTCGGGTTGCTTGCCATGAGTGATCCGCCACGAGTCGGAGTCAAAGAAGCCATAGAAACTTGTCAGCGCGCCGGAATAAAAATATTTATGATTACCGGCGACAATAAATTAACGGCACATACCATCGCCGAAAGTATAAACTTGAAACACAACGATGATGTAATAAGCGGAGAAGATTTGCAAAAAATGTCTCCCGCCGCTCTCAAAGAAGCGGTGCGTAGATATAATATTTTTTGTCGCGTTAAACCCGAACAAAAATACGCCATAGTCCAAGCTTTACAAGAGCAAGGAGAAGTAGTGGCAATGACAGGAGATGGGGTAAATGATGCCCCGGCTCTCAAAAAAGCCGATATCGGTTTGGCTATGGGTCTGCGCGGTACGGAAGTGGCTCGTGCTGCTGCCGGTATAGTGTTAATGGATGATAATTTTGCCACCATCGTTAAAGCCGTTCACGAAGGTCGTCGTATTTATAAAAATTTACGACAAGCGTTTGTTTTTTTGATGGCCTTTCATCTACCTATAGTTGGTTTAGCGATTATCCCGGTTTTTTTCGGCAGTCCTTTGGTTTTTTTACCGATGCACATATTGTTTTTGGAATTAATTTGTGATCCGGCTTCGGTTTTGGGTTTTGAAAGAGAAAAAGCTCCGAGTAATATCATGGACGAACCTCCGAGACCGGCTAATGAATCTTTGATAAATCCGAAATCTTGGAAAAATGTGATTATAAAAGGTTTTTCCATTTTAGCCGTAAGTTTGTTTTATTTTTATTGTTTTAGCGTTTGTGGCGGAGATTTGGACTTGGGACGTACTATGGCTTTCGGTGCTATGGTTATTTCTCAAGCTATGCTCATATTGTTTTTGCGTGAATGGGAACAGATAAAAAGCAATAAATTGTTAACCGGTATAGCTTTGGGTACAGTGGTAGTTATTTTGTTGATAATAGCTGTTCCGGCAACAAATCATTTTTTTCATTTTAGTCCGTTAAATTTGACACAATATTCACTTCTTTTTGTCGGTCCATTTTTAACGTCTTGGTTGGCCAAAATAATGGTGGGTAAAAACGGTTAAATAAAATTATGAATTTACAAGAATTATTACAAAATCAACCGCGTTACAAACAAGATCAAATCTG
>CAYWMO010000029.1:0-6595 GCA_964459625.1 uncultured Gammaproteobacteria bacterium
GCCTGGTCCAAAACCAGCCAGTCGATTGCCTGGGAAATTATCGCGAGGATTTTTATTTGGCCGCGGAAAATAAATCCTGGATTAAAAGCAGTTATTTTTATCTGGATATCAAAGTCGTTCAAAATACGACCGCAACCATAAGCAATGATGAAGATAATGGTGGAAACGATGTTGGACAATTGCCCGACGAAGCGGAAAAAAGTAGTAAAGAGTACAAAGCGCACCTATCAGCCATGACCGCCTATAAAATGACGGCCAATGGCGGAGATAAAGTCGGTTTTATCGTTATGTATACCAATACCGGTTCCACGACCTGGAATAATTTTCTTTGGCAGGAAGCCGGTTCTGCGGGAGCGGCGACAGGATCTGTAAAAGCTAATATAGCCGACGAGAGTTGGTTGTCACCGGTAAAAATTTATCAAGGTTCCGCTTCGGTTAAAAGTGGAGAGTCGACCAGAATAGAATTTTATTTTCGCGCCCCGCGTTTGAAAGGGGAATACGTGGCCAGATTTCAATTGACAGCCAACAATCATACTTTGGACGGAGGAACTTTGGAAATTCCGATAACGGTTTTACAAGACGCTCCTTACTCTTACCAAGAGCCGAGTTTTGTCAGTAATAGAGTTTTGGTTGCTGAACCGAGTGTTCGAATCGGTCTTTACAAAGCCGTGGATGAAGTAAAATTTAAATCGGATTTTTCTTATGAAGTTTACTCCGGCAGTGTTTTGCAAGGAACTCTTTTCGGCGGAGAAACGGCCGTGATGCGTTACGCCGGAGGAAATTATTATTTTAACAGTCCGAGTTTGAATTTTACCGGTCAGGAAAGATTGCGTTTGGTGCCGTATGATTTTAATAATTATTTCACTTTGCTTGATTATGAGAGGTATGTCAGTTGGAAAGGCAATAAAAACTTTAATGTTTATCGCGGAATAATGGAATTTAAATATTCTCCTAAAAGTGACGCACCCTATGTGATAAACGAATTGCCGATGGACAGTTATATCGCCGGAATTGCGGAAACCAGTAATGGAGCGGCTATGGAATATATCAAAGCTATTTTAGTCGCAGCCAGATCTTATGCCTATTATCATTTGTACAACGGCGTTCCGGCCGATCAGAGAACTTTTGATCTTTACGCCACTACGGCTGATCAACTTTATTTGGGATATAATTCCGAAGTTTTGATGCCGCGCGTAGTTCAAGCGCAGAGGGCTACCTATGGAGAGATGGTGACTTATGCCGGATCTCCGATTATCACTCCTTATTTCGGGCATTCTGACGGTAAGACGCGCACTTGGAAATCGGTTTGGGGAGGAACTGACAAAGATTGGTTGCAGCCCGTAATCTGTATTTATGACGAAGGCCAATCCATGTTCGGTCATGGGGTCGGCATGAGCGCTTGGGATGCTTCGCAACGAGCCGATAAAGACGGCTGGACATACAATCAACTTTTGCAGTATTATTATCAAGGGACAAGTTTGGAGAAAATATATTAATTTTTTTAATCTTTAAACTATATGAGTGATAGTAAAAGATGGCAGGGAGGAGAAAAAATAATAAGACCTCGAATCGAAGATGTTATTTCCGACCCCGAAGATCCTTTTTATATACCCACTCCGATAGAATATGAAAAACAGAAAGAAGCGGAAAAGAAAAAAGAAAAAGAACAAAACCCGGAAAATAAAATCAGTCACGCTTAAAACTTTAAAAAATACCTCGACAGTTTGTCGGGGTATTTTTTAAATTATTTTTGATGAAATTTTCTATCAGCTTCAGCAAGATCCAAAAGTTTTTGTCTCAAGCCGTGAGGATCGGGAACTTTGTAAACCACGAATTTCGGTTCCGTGGCCGCTGTTTGAATGGTAATGGTGCCATAATCAAAAAGTTGTTGGAATATACCTTTGACTTCCGAAGTTATATCTTGAATTCTATAGAGATCTACTTCGCTAACCGTGCGCGCGAACAAATTATTTTGATTGACATCAACGAGACGATCGTTGGTGACAAAAAATATATCCAAATAAAAATCTATGAAGTAGGAATAAAAAAACAAACTCACCGAAAGCAAATAAACGCCGGCGATAAGTACCAAAATTGGGGCATAAACAGAGTTGGTAAAATCCGTCCCCAAGGTGGTATAAAAATATATTCCGGCGATGATGGGTAAAATCAAACCCAAAACATAAAGTAAAAAGGCCGGCAAAAAGGTTATCAAATGTCTTCGTAGTCTAAAAATTTCTTTTTCGTAATTTTTGAGAATGACGATTTTTCCGATGGACATAATTTTTTTGTTAGATACTCGCAAATTATTTTAAAGTGAATATATCGGTTATCCAAGCACTGTCAAAAACGGTTATTGCCGTTTTCCAATCCACGTCTTGCAATAAATACCAGACAAGAAAAAGAGTTAAGGCGGAGATGGATACTATCATGATGGTTACCGCCAAAGAAGTTATTGTCAGTGAGCTGGTTTCGAAAATATGATAAAGATCTATAAAAAAGAAAATGACAAAAATCACCAGAAATCCGAAAAAGGCGAAAAGAAACGCATAAAGAGGAATAGAAAAAACGAAAGACATAAATACAATTTAAAAATTTTCAATGTTTTGAATATTATTTTTTTACAGCAATATATTGTTGTTTTTTGGTTCTTCAAATCCCAGATGCCTGTAAGCCAACGGTGTGGCTTTGCGTCCTCGCGGCGTGCGTTCCAAAAATCCGGTTTGTAAAAGATACGGCTCGTAAATGTTTTCTATACTGTCCATTTCTTCGGAAATAGCCGCGGCCAAGGTGTTTAGTCCGACCGGTCCGCCATTAAATTTTTCTATCAAGGTCTCTAGTAATCGTCGATCCACTTCGTCCAGACCGTATTCGTCGATTGAAAGCATGGACAGGGCTTCGGCGGTGATTTTTTCGTCTAATTTTCCATCATTTTTAACTTCGGCGAAATCGCGAACTCTTTTAAGAAGACGATTGGCTATGCGAGGTGTTTTACGTGCGCGAGCAGAGATGATTTTCAAGGATTTTTCATCTATCAAAACATTGAGTATTTTGGCGCTACGATGCAAGATTTGTTCAATGTCTTTTTCTTCGTAAAAATTCAGATGATAAGCGTGTCCGAAGCGATCGCGAAGCGGACCGGAGATCATACTCATTTTGGTAGTGGCTCCTATCAGGGTAAATCTGTTGAGCGGCATACGAATGGTGCGTGCCGCTGGTCCAGAACCGATGATAATATCCAAAGAATAATCTTCCAATGCCGGATAAAGCACTTCTTCGATTGTTTTGTTCAAACGATGTATTTCATCAATAAACAAGATCTCGCCGTTTTCAAGATTGGAAAGTATGGCGGCTAAATCGCCGACTTTTTCCAAAGCCGGTCCGGCGGTGGTTTTGACATTGCCACCCATTTCTTTGCCGATTATATGCGCCAGAGTGGTTTTGCCCAAACCAGGATTACCGTAAAGCAAAACATGTTCCAAAGAATCGCCGCGTTTTTTTGCCGCTTGCATGGAAATATCCAGATTTTGTTTAATTTGGTCTTGACCAACGAAATCGGCCAGTTTTTGCGGTCGAAGATTGTTTTCAAACACAACTTCTTCCGGCAGCTCCTCCGGTTTTGTGAGATTTTCTTCGTTTTCTATGATAAATTCTTCATCCATATCGGTTTTATTGTAATATAGAACTCTTTTAAAAACAAGGTGATTGACTTTTGAGACGGTTTATAGTAAAAATCCATCAAGTTCCTTGAATAACATTTTTTGGAGGTAAAAATGATTGAAGCTTATTTACCTTGTTCTTTCTGCGGTTATGAAACTATGCAGAAAGAGGTAAAAAACAACGGCCTTGAAAAAGAGGCTGTATGTAAAGCGTGTCAAACGCGAAACTTTTTTGCGTTATGCGCTTCTTGCGGTAAGTTTTTCTTGAAGGAGAAGAAGGAGTGCGACTGTAAAAAAGGGAAATAATGGTCGCGCATGGCCGGTTGAATTTAAAAATCAACCGGTTTTTTATTTTTGTTTGTGGATAACTTTTTTTTAAAATTTTGTTCTCCCCGAATTTTGTCGTCAATACAGCAAAATTAACTTGACTCTTGGCCGTCCTTGACGGAAGTGTTATAATGATAATACTAGATTAAAACACAATATGTTGTGTTCGTGACAATTCACAAAACACAACTGGTAGAAACGACAAAAATACTAAAAAATACTTAAAATAATTAATTTTTTACCAAATATATGTTTGACAAAATCAAAAAGAGGGACGGGCGAGTGGTTGATTTTGATGCTGAGAAAATAGTTACCGCCATTGCCAAAGCAGGCGCCGCTACCGGAGAATTTGACGAAAATACGGCTCGTCGTTTGGCGCTCAAAGTCGTTCAATTGGCCGGCAAGATGATTCGCAAAGAAGTGCCGGGCGTAGAAGAATTGCAAGACATGGTGGAAGCCGTGCTTATTGATTCTACTTATACCAAAACCGCAAAATCCTATATTATCTATCGCGAACAACACAAACAGCTTCGCGAATTGACCAACCGCGCCAGCGTGGATTTGGTTGATCAATATTTGTCTCAAGCCGATTGGCAAGTGAATGAAAACAGCAATATGGCTTTTTCATTGCAAGGTTTGAACAATTATATTTCGTCTGAAATCAGTAAAGTTTATTGGTTGAATAAAATTTATCCCAAAGCCATCAAAGACGCTTATCTTGATGGTGATTTTCACATTCACGATTTGAATATTTTGTCCGTTTATTGCGTGGGTTGGGATTTACATGATTTGTTGGTAGAAGGTTTTACCGGAGTAGCCGGAAAAGTGGAAACCAAACCGGCCAAACATTTACGCCCGGCTTTGGGTCAGGTGGTAAATTTCTTTTATACTTTGCAAGGTGAAGCTGCCGGAGCTCAAGCTTTTTCCAATTTTGACACTTTGCTCGCGCCGTTTATTCGTTATGATAATTTGTCTTACAAAGATGTTAAACAATGTTTGCAAGAATTTGTTTTCAACGTCAATGTGCCGACTCGCGTGGGTTTTCAAACTCCTTTTACCAATGTGACCATGGATTTGAAAGTACCTAGTTATTACAAAGATCAACCGGTGATTATTGGCGGTAAACCGCAAAAAGAAACTTACGGCGAATTTCAAGCGGAAATGGATATGTTTAACAAAGCGTTTTTTGAAGTGATGATGGAAGGGGATGCCAAAGGACGTGTGTTTACTTTCCCGATTCCGACCTACAACATTACCAAAGATTTTGATTGGGATAATCCGGAGCTAAAAAATCTCTGGGAAATGACCGCTAAATACGGTATTCCTTATTTTTCCAACTTTGTAAATTCCGATATGAATCCGGAAGATGCTCGCAGTATGTGCTGTCGTTTGCGTATTGATAATCGCGAATTGCAATCTCGCGGAGGCGGACTTTTTGGCGCCAATCCGCTTACAGGTTCTATCGGGGTGGTTACCATCAATATGCCAAGATTGGGTTATACTTCCAAAACAGAAGAAGAATTCAAAGAAAAACTTGGTCGTTTGATGGATTTGGCCAAAGATAGTTTGGAAATCAAAAGAAAAATTTTGGAAACATTGACTGAAAAAAATCTTTATCCTTACGCTAAATATTATTTACGCAATATCAAAGCTCGTTTTGATCAATATTGGAAAAATCATTTTGGCACCATCGGCTTGGTTGGTATGAACGAAGCTGCCAAAAATTTGATGGGTAAAAATATTACGGAAAAAGAAGGAATGGATTTTGCCGTCCGTATCATGAATTTTATGCGTGATCGTTTGCAAAAATATCAAGAAGAAACCGGCAGTATTTACAATTTGGAAGCTACTCCGGCCGAAGGAACTTCTTTCCGTCTTGCCAGCAAAGATAAAATCAAATATCCGGAAATTATTGTTGCCAACGAAGAAGAATATCAAAAAGGCGCTCATCCTTTTTATACCAATTCCACTCAATTGCCGGTAAATCATACGGACGATATTTTTGAAGCTATGAATTTGCAAGATGATTTACAAACCAAATATACCGGTGGAACCGTGATGCATCTTTTTGTCGGAGAAAAAATAAACAGTGTGGAATCGGTAAAAAGTATGGTGAAGAAAATTTGCAATACTTATAAATTACCTTATTTCACTTTCTCGCCGACTTTCTCCGTTTGTCCAAGTCACGGTTATATTGTGGGAGAGCATTTTGAATGTCCGACTTGCAAAGCCAAAACTGAAGTTTATTCTCGTGTAGTCGGATATCTCCGCCCGGTTCAACAATGGAATCACGGTAAAAAAGCGGAATTTGGTATGCGTAAAACTTTCAAAGTGCCGGTAAACGAAGAAGAACCGATAATGCAAACTACTTGCGCCACTTGTTAATATGAAAATAGGTGGATTGCAAAAATTCTCAATGATTGACTATCCGGATAAAATCGCTTGCATAGTTTTCACGCAAGGTTGCAATTTTCGCTGTCCATATTGTCACAATCCGGAATTGGTAAAACCGGAAATGTTTGGGGAAAGTTTAAATGAAGAAGAATTTTTTGACTTTTTGAAAGAAAGAATAGGAAAATTGGATGCGGTCACTATCACCGGCGGGGAAC
>CAYWMO010000030.1:0-6564 GCA_964459625.1 uncultured Gammaproteobacteria bacterium
TGTAAAACCCTTTCGTTGGGAAAATACAAAAAACATTCAAATTTATTTGGAAGGATTTGGCGGAAAAAAATTGATTTATACTTTTGACAAAAACGATCAACTGGAAAACGGAGTGCTTTCTTTCACTTGGAAAAAAACTCCCGGAACCGGCGCTTGGACTCTACACGGAATCCTAACTGATAATGAAGGTAAAACTTTTGAAAACAGTTTGGAAATAATCGCCGCACCGTAAAACATCCCCACCTTGACAGAAACGACCTTTTAGTTTATTCTAAATGGTCGTTTCTTTATTTTTTAGCGGAGGGAAACATGAATGAACTGTCTTTCAAGTTTTGGCTCTTTATTAAAATGCTGAGGAGTATTAACAAAGACGATATCCGGTGTTTTTTAGAAGTTCATTACTGGATACCGTTTTTCCTTATTCTGGTCGTAGGTATTCTTCTGGCTTATCGTTGGGGTAATACCCCCAACAAAAAAGGTCCGCCTCTCTGAGGCAGACCTTCTTTTTTTATTGTCTAATCGGCATCACTATATATAAATAGTTTGGGTCTTCTTTACTGGTCAAAAGACAAGGGCTGTCAGCGTTAATCATTTTGATTTCCCCGCTTTGCCCTTCCATATTAGAAAGTCCTTCAAGTAAATAACGGTGGTTCAATAAAATATTATTTTTTTCGCCGGTAATCTGACTTTCTACTTCAGATTTATATTCACCGGTTTGAGTGGAAGTGGAGGAAATATTCATCAAGCCGCTTTCCGGATTCATCTCTACGCTTATAGCATTAACTCCGACGGTGGTAAACAAACTGGCGGCTTTTATTTCTTTAATAAACTTATTAACTTCAAATTCCGCCGTAGTTTTAAACTCTTTGGGAATAATTTGGGGATAATCCGGATATTGCCCATCCACTAATCGAGAAACCAACTGTACGCTGCCATAATGAAGAGCTATTTGATTTTCACCTATAAGCAAGCGAGCATTTTTTTCTTCGCTTATTTCTCCCGTTCCAGCACTCAAAATATGTACAATTTCATTGGCAGTTCGTCCGGGAACAATAATTTTAACAGTCTCTCCTGCACTTTGTTCCAATTCCAATTTTTTTTCCGCCAAGCGATAGCTGTCAGTAGCGGCTAAAGTCAAAATTTTATCTCCTCCGGTGTTAAAACCAAAAAACACTCCGGCTAATTCCGGTCTTATATCGCTTTTGGCTGCCGAAGCCGTAACCTCGGAAAGTCCTTTTTTAAAATCTCTTGCCGGTAAAGCAAATCCTTTCCCTTCGTTCATTGAAGGAATAACCGGAAATTCATCGGCCGGAGAACCCTTGATGCGCGTAGCGCTTCTGCCACAAACTACCAACAATTCGTTATCTTTCAATTCAAAGTCAATTTTTTCTTCAGTCATCAGATTAACAAAATCCAAAAGAGTTCTTCCGGGGACGGTAAAAATTCCGGGATCGTCCACAATAGCTCTGACATTGGCCACTATGGCCAATTCCAGATTGGTGGAAGAAATTTCTACTCGTTGAGCTTCGGCTTTCAACAATACATTACTCAAAATCGGCAAGTTTACATTTTTGGTAGCCAGTCCGGCCACCAACGACAGGGCTTGGGCTAAATTGTCTTTGGTACAAGAAAATTTCATATTAAATAAATTTCAACCTCCTTAGCTATTATAAATTTTTTGTTTGATAAGTTCTATCTCTTGTCGTAACTTCATATCTTTTTCAATTTCAGTTTTTATTTTTTCATGCGCGTGCATCGCAGTGGTATGATCGCGTCCGCCGAGTTCTTCACCGATAGAAGGATAAGACATTTTCAAATCTTCTCTCAACATATACATGATAATTTGACGAGGAAAAGACAGCTTCTTTTCGCGACTTTTTCCCAACAAATCATTGAGTACGACATTGTAAAATCCGCCGACCACTTCCGTTATTTGTTTTGGGGTAATCATTTTTTGACCTTGTGACGCTTCCACGCTACTTAAAATATTTTTGATGGATTCCGGCGTCGGCGCCATATTTTTGAGTTGATGATAAACTATTATTTTATTGAGTGCTCCTTCCAATTCGCGAATATTGCTTTGAACCGTGGAGGCTATCAAAAATAACGATTTTTCACTCAATTCAAAACTTTTTTCTTCACATTTCTTTTTCAAAATTGCTACGCGAGTTTCAAAGTCCGGCGAAGAAATATCCGCTATCATCCCCCATTCAAAACGCGACTTCAAACGATCTTCAAGCATCGGAATGGCTTTGGGCGGCCTGTCTGAAGTCAAAACCACTTGTTTGTTTTGTTGATGCAATTCATTGAAAGTATGAAAAAAAGATTCTTGTGTTCTGTCTTTGCCGGCGATAAACTGAATATCATCTATCAAAAGCAAATCGACATTGCGATAACGATTTTGAAATTCTTTAGCTTTACCTTCTTGAACGGATTGAATAAAATCATTGGAAAATTTTTCCGCGCTTACATACACAATGTTGGCTTCCGGATTATTTTTCAAAATTGAATTTCCGATAGCTTGTAACAAATGTGTTTTTCCCAAACCTACTCCGCCGTAAATAAAAAGCGGATTGTAAGATTCTCCCGGTTTACTAACCACCGCTTGCGCAGCCGCATAAGCCAATTCACTTCCTTTCCCCACTACATAACTTTCAAAAACATATTTTGGATTCAACGTAAAAGAGGAATTTGTGTTGCCTTGATTTTTTATTTTGTTACCAAAATTTTCAGAAATCAATTCTTGTTTGTTTTCCAAATTAGCTTTGGCCGGAACGCTAAAATCAATTTCATGTTCAACAACGTTTTTGATATTGTCGATTTTGTATTCCAATCTTTTTACCGGTCGTTCAGTTATTCTTTCCAAAGATTTGATAATCATCAGATGATATTTTTTTTCCAACCATGCTTTGGCAAAAGTATTTGGCACACAGATAACAACCTGTCCGTCATTAATGGCGACAATGCCGGTGTTTTTAAACCAAGTAATAAAATTAGCTTTTGAAATAGAGAGTTCCAACTCAGCAAGTACTGCCTGCCAAACTTCGGTATTGTTCATAATTTCTAAGGTTGAATTAAATAAAAATTTTTATTATATTTATTACAGAATCTGACGAAATGCTTATAATATTGAATTTTGTTTTATTTTAGATAAATTTGCGTCTACCTAATAATAACAAGAAATCCTCGTTTTTTTAATTATTTATCGTGCACAACTTGTGGAAAACCTGTGGATAACTGTGGATAACTTTCACACCCTTGACTTTCTTCGTTTTTTGCTATATATTAATCATAACTTAACTTAATTTTATCTTTTATGCCTAAAAGAACGTTTCAACCGAACAAAAGAAAAAGAGCAAAAACTCACGGTTTTTTGGTCAGAATGAAAACATCCGGCGGTCGCACGGTATTATCCCGCAGACGATCCAAGGGTCGTAAAAAACTTACTGTTTCCGATGAAAAACAAGGAAAAAGAACCAGAAAAACCAGATAATTTCTTTCTCTCCGTTCCGCTCCAAGCGGAACGGATTTTTTTAAAAAGATGACACAAACCAATTTTCCTGTTAAAATTCAACAATAACTATGTTACCAAAAGAAAATCGTTTAACAAAAATTCGCGACTTTAACCTGCTTTTTAAACACGGAGTTTATGTTTCCGGACGTCTTTTGGATTTAAAATTGCTAAAATTAGCCAAAATTACTGATTATTTTCCAAAAAAAGAAGATTCTTCTCGTTTTAAAGATCAATTACTTTTAGGAATAAGCGTTGGAATTAAAATTTCTAAAAAAGCAGTGGTACGAAATAAACTAAAAAGACAAATTAGGGAAATTTTGCGCTTATCTTTGCAAAAAAACGAAATTATTCCCGGGTATTATTTACTGTTTATCGCCAAAAAAGAGGCTGTTGGTAAAGAATATCTTGAATTAGAAAAGGAAGTGAAGGGGTTGGTTGGAAAAATACGCTAGTTTTTTTATGAATTTTTTAAAGAAATTATTATTTTTCCCCCGTCTCCCCTTCCTTTGGCTTATCAAACTATATCAACATACTCTTTCTCCTGACCACGGACCACTAAAACACCTTTTTCCACACGGTTATTGTCGTTTCTATCCGACCTGCAGCGAATATTCTTATCAAGTTATTAAAAAACAGGGTCTATTTATAGGCCTTTTAAAATCTATTTGGCGAATATTACGCTGTAATCCGTGGAATAAAGGCGGGATTGATCTGCCATAATTGTTTTAATCTGTCTTGACAAAAACCGACGGCTGAAATATACTAGGCCGTCGGTTCTTTTTATTTTAAATTCTTTTTTATAGAAAAATTTGGGGGTGTAAAATGAACGGAAATGTGTTTTTCTTTGATGGTAAAAGGTTTGTGCCTTATGATAGGCGCATTCATTCAAAAAAGGTTTCGAATTTCTGGGGATTTTATGTCCTCGGAGAAAAAAGGAATCTTTTTCTTGCAGGATCGGATGAAGAACAAAACAAACTGATCCAGGAGGCGGAGAAGGTTTTTATAAACTTACTGTCCACTCCTTTCCTCTGTGGCAAGGCAACTGAGGGGTGTGTTATGAAAGCTGATGATATCTGTTTTTCTGAAAATAAACATAACACCTTAAAAAACAACCCTAAGGTTGTTGTGGAAATTTTTGGGTTAACGGACCTTACCCGGCCCGAAAACATTGAAACTTAAAAAAGAGAAGTTTTTCTGTCAATCCTCGATTCAATCGGGGATTTTTTATTTTATCTCCACTGTTTTTTCTCTTGAAGTAAAACCACTAATAATTTTGATCTGGTTTTTTTTCTTTTTCATTTCTTCACTTAAAAATTTTATCAATTCTTCGTTGGCTTTATTATCGCTGGCTGGCGCCGTAATTTTGATTTTTAAAACTCCGTTGGCCATCGGTCCAACAATTTTATTTTCTTTTGATTTGGGTATAACTTTTAATTTTAAAAACATAGTCATTCTCTGATTTTTTTCAATAATTTTAAATCCTCTATTACCAAGTCATGCTCTGTTTCCAAAATGAAATTTATATTTTTCAATTTTTTGTTTTTTAATATTATTTCAAAACCACTTTTTCCGATTAAACCTTGACCAATATGCGCATGTCTGTCTTTATGAGATCCGCACTCGGACATAGAATCGTTACAATGCGATAATTTCAACTTTTCCAAGCCGATTATTTTATCAAATTTATCAAAAGTCTCTTTGACTGCTTTTTCGTCGCGCAAATCATATCCGCTGGCAAAAGCGTGTTGGGTATCAAAGCAAACTCCAATATCATATTTTTTCAATTTCGGATGTTTTATGATCTCGGCTATTTCTTCAAAAGTATCTCCGATTATTTCTCCGGACCCGGCGGAAATCTCTATCAAAAATTTTGTTTCTCCTTTATAACCGTCCAACATTTTATCAAGCGCCTCCACCACTTGCAAATAACCCTTTTCTTTACCCAAATCTTTATAACTCCCGAGATGGGTCATAAGGTATTTTGCTTTAAGTAAACTCGCTCGTTCTAACTCCTGACGAACCACGGAAATAGAAGTGTGTTTTATGCGTGGATTGGCAGAAGCAAAATTGATAAAAAACGGTGTGTGCACATACCATTCTTTTTGTTTGTATTTTTTACAGTTTTCCAAAAATTCTTTTACTTTTTTATCATTTAATTCCGGTATATTTCCCCCTTGAGGAGACCGAGTAAATATCTGAAAAACTTCACAACCGATATCAGATGCGTTTATTGGAGCGTTTTGTATTCCTCCAGCAACCGAAACATGAGCGCCAAATAACATATTGATTAGTATTAAGTTAACCCTATTAAATCCAAAAAAGCCGGTCCACCTGAGGTAAAATTTAACAAGGGTAAATATATTATTAAGTATATAGTATTTTTATAATTTGTAAAATAAAAAACCAATGTTTTGCAACATTGGTTTTTATACTTAGTACTATTTTACCACTTCTTTTTTCAAAAATTCTATTACTTTACGATTTTGAATGGTTCCAATAATACTTTCCAATACATCCGGTCGTTTTAGATTTTCCAAAACTTTCTCATCATGCGCATACGTTTTTTTGATAAGTTCCAATTCTTTGTCCAAATCTTCTTTTTCTACTTTTATACTATTATCCACCGCTACCTGACGAGAAATCAACGCGGCTTTAACTCTTTTGTCAGCTTGTTCCTCAAAATCCTTAAATATTTGTTCCTCGGTCTTTTTGATATCTTTGAGATATTGTTCCATTTCTATACCATGATGTTCCAAATCGTGTTTAAGTTCATAAAACATTTTTCTTTTTTCCGAATCAATAAGAATTTGCGGAATTTCTCCAAATTCACTTTTATCTATAATTTGTTCCAAAATACTAGCTTCTATTTTTTGTTGTTCTTTCATTTCTGCTTCTCTCATCATATTTTCTTTTAACAATTCTTTGAGTTTTTCAACACTTTCTTGACCGAGTTTTTTGGCAAATTCATCGTTTAACTCCGGTAAAATCAATTCAAAAACATCATTAACTTTGATTTTAAAATCAACATCTTTATCAGCTAAGTGTTTTTG
>CAYWMO010000031.1:0-6448 GCA_964459625.1 uncultured Gammaproteobacteria bacterium
ACTGTAAAAAAAGGGGATACTTTGAAAAAAATAGCAAGTACCTATAAAGCGGACACAGAAGAGATAATACAATTTAACGGCTTGGAAGAAGACGGTTCGAATTTAAAAATCGGAGAAAAAATAATAATTCCAAACGGTGTTAAAACGGTAACTCAATCAAGTTCTGGTAATTATGTAACAACAGCCAGACCGTCAACAGGTATTAAACCGGCTTCATCTTCTCAAGCGCCGAGCACCAAAGGCTTTGTTTGGCCTTCAGCTGCAAAATATATTACCCAATATTACAGTTGGACTCACCATGGTCTGGATATTGCCGGACCAAAAAATTCTGCAATTTATGCGGCCAAAGCCGGAACCGTGGAAGTTGCTCAGTGCGGTTGGAACAGCGGTTATGGTTGTTATATTATTATCAATCATGGCGGAGGAGTAAAAACGCTTTATGGTCACCACAACGAACTGTTGGTTAAACCCGGTGATTATGTGGAAGCGGGGCAAACCATAGGTTTGATGGGAAATACCGGAAAAGTAAGAGGTGTAACAGGAATCCACTTGCATTTTGAAGTTATAGTTAACGGTGCACGCAAAAATCCGTTGTCTTATGTTCGTTAATCTTGTCAAAACGATTATTTTTGTTTATAATACCGCCGCAATATCGTATGGTCCGATGGCCAAGCAGTAAGGCAAGGGTCTGCAAAACCCTTATGCGTGGGTGCAATTCCCACTCGGACCTCAACATCCCGCCCCTTTAAAAGGGCGGGATTTGTAGCTTTATTGATTGTTTGTCTTTTTCCAAAATTACAGGTAGAATAAAGGAAATAAAATATATGCAGAAATTAGTTATTATTGATGGTAATGCCATCATTCATCGCGCTTATCACGCTATTCCCCCGCTAACCGCTAAGAATGGAAAAATGGTTAATGCTGTTTACGGTTTTACTTCCATGTTGCTGAAAGTTTGGAAAGATCTTAAACCCGATTATATAGCGGTTTGTTTTGATGTAGCCGGCGGAACTTTTCGTCATGAAAAATTTGAAAAATACAAAGCCACCCGTGTCAAAGCGGATCAAGAACTGTATGATCAAATTCCTTTGGTTCACAAAGTTGTTGAACATTTTAATTTACCGATTTTTGAAATGAAAGGACATGAAGCCGACGATGTTATCGGTGCCATAGTTTCTTCAGGTGAAGTTGTCAAAGAAATCAAAAATTCTTTGTTGGAAGTTGTAATTGTAACTGGAGACATGGACACGGTACAATTGATAGCTCCCGGAATAAAAGTTTTAACTTTACGAAAAGGATTGAGTGATACGGTGATGTATGGAGAAAAAGAAGTTAAAGAACGTTACGGATTCGGTCCGCAAAAAATGGTTGACTACAAAGCTCTTCGTGGAGACGTGTCCGACAATATTCCTGGCGTGCCGGGAATCGGAGAAAAAACCGCAACCGAACTTATTCAAAAAATTGGTGGAATAGACGAAATTTATAAACAGCTTGAAAAAAATCCGGAACGCCTGGAAAAAGAATTCAAACCCGGAGTAATTAAAAAACTTACAGAAGGAAAAGAAAGCGCCAAAATGAGTTTTGAACTGGCGACGATTGAGAAAGAAATTCCCGATTTTGGTTTTGATTTGAAAAAATGTTTGGCTTCCGACAATTATGATCGCGCCAAAATCACGGAACTTTTTCAAGAACTAGAGTTTGTTTCTTTATTAAAAAGATTACCGGGACAAGCCGAAGGCATAGAAGAAGAACAAACAAAAATCAAAAATAAAAAAGAAACATTTGTTTTTGTTGAAGTTAAAACCAAAAAAGAATTAAAAGAAGCTCTTGATGAGATTGAAAAAAATAAAAATTTTGGCGCTAAAATTTTATCGATCGACAAAGATATTTTTAGAAAGAATATTTTTGGTTTGGTTTTGGGGTGTCAAAACAAATTTTATTTTATAAGTAAAGATTTTTTTCCGGAAACAAAAAAGTTGTTTGAAAATGAAAACATGGAGCTTTGGGGTCATGATTTAAAAAAAATGATAAAAACTCTTTTTTTGTTTGGTTTTAAAGTAAAAAATAAGTTATTTGATTTAATGATTGCCTCATATTTGCTTTCGCCGGGTTCACGCAGTCACGAAATAAACCAAATAATTTTTACGATTTTGGGAGTGGAAACACCGAGTTTGTCGGCTCAAGGAAATTTGTTTGGTGCCGACCCCAAAGGGGAAGCAAAAGAACTGTGGCTTTTGGGTCAGACCGTGGAAAATTTTAAAAAACAATTGGAAGAGGTTGATAATTTGAAACTGTTGGAAACCGTGGAAATGCCGCTTAGCGTGATTTTGGCGGAAATGGAATTAAATGGTGTTGCTGTAGATACGGCAAAATTGAAAGATATGTCGGATTTTGCCAAGCAAGAAGTGGAAAAAATAAAAAAGAATATTTTTAAAATGGCCGGTTGCGAATTCAACATATCGTCAACCCAACAATTGCGCGAAGTGTTATTTGAAAAAATGAAAATTCCGGTTGCGGGAATTAAAAAAGGGAAAACCGGTTTGTCCACGTCGGCTGAGGAATTGGAAAAACTCCACGGTGTTCATCCGATAATTGAAGAAATAGAAAATTATCGTGAAATTACTAAATTACAAAATACTTATATTGATGTTTTACCGACTTTGATAAATCCGGAAACCAAACGTATTCATACGACTTTCAATCAAGCGGTAACCGCCACCGGCCGCCTTTCCTCATCAGACCCCAATTTGCAAAACATTCCCATTCGCACAGAACTTGGTCGAGAAATTCGCCAGGCCTTTGTGGCGACGGAAAAAAATATACTTATGTCCGCCGATTATTCGCAAATCGAATTGCGCATAGTGGCGTCCCTCGCTCAGGATAAAAAAATGATTGAGATTTTTGAACGTGACTTGGATATCCATAAAGCTACGGCGGCGGCGATTAATAATGTAAAACTGGATGAGGTGACCAAAGAAATGCGTCGTGCGGCCAAAGCTATTAATTTTGGGATTTTATACGGTATGGGATCTTACGGCTTGAGTTGGCGCGCAGAGATAACCCAATACCAAGCCAAAGTTTTTATTGATAAATATTTTCAACAATTCTCCGGAGTAAAAAAATATCTGGATAACACCATAGAGTTTGTCAAAGAAAAAGGGTATGCGGAAACCCTGTTTGGACGTCGTCGCTATATACCGGAACTGCTTTCCGGAAATCGACAATTGCAAAACGCGGCACAAAGAATGTCTATAAATCATCCGGTGCAAGGTACGGCCGCCGATCTGATGAAAATGGCTATGATTGCCGTGGAAAAAAAATTAAAAGAATGGCCTTTGGAAAAACAGCAAAAAGTAAAAATGATTTTACAAGTACATGATGAGTTGGTTTTTGAACTCAGCGAAGATATCAAAGAAGAGTTGCAAAAAACCGTAAAAGAAGCGATGGAAAAAGTTTGCGTTTTGCGCGTGCCTATAAAAGTGGATATCAATTTTGGTAAAAGCTGGGGGGAAATGAAATAATATGATCATATTTATATACGGCGAAGACACTTTTCGAAGTTATAAATTTCTTAAAGAACAAGTGGAAGAGTTTAAGAAAAAAAGAGACCCCTCCGGTCTCAATGTTTGTCTATTGGACGGTAAGACGGAAAAAGCGGAAAAAATATTTTCCGAAATAGGAGCCTCCCCCTTTTTGGCCGAGCGGAGAATGATAGTGGTCAAAAATGTTTTAAGCAATAAAGACGAAAAAACATTGACGCAGATGATAGAAAAATTGACTGAAAAATCTTTTCCGGAAGTTAATGTTTTGATTTTTTTTCAAGAGGAAGAAATAGGTAAGAGTAAAATTGTTCAAGAACTGTTTTCCCTCTTGCAAAAACAACAATATGTTTATGAAATGAAAACTTTATCGGAAAATGAGTTGTCAAAATGGGTGGAAAAAGAAATAAAACTGCGAGGCGGAAAAATAAACACGAATGCATTAAAAATTTTATTGAAATCCGCCGCTGGCGATAGTTGGTTTTTGAATTCTTTGATAGATCAACTTACAGCTTACAAAACCGGAGAAGAAATAACCGGGAATGATGTGGAAACATTCGTTGAAGAAAAATTTGAAGATAACATCTTTGCTTTGGCCGAAGCCGTGGCTTATGGAGATAAAACCAAAGCATTGAAAATGATGGATGAACAAAGAAAAAATGGCGCTGAAGATTTTTATTTATTTTCCATGATTTTGAGACAATTTAGAATTTTAACTCAAGCGAAAGATTTTTTGAGAAGAAATCCCGAAGCTTCCGCCGAAACGGTTGCCAGAGCTATAAATCAAAAACCGTTTGTCATCAAAAAAACATGGCAGCTTCTTGCTAAAGATTTTTCTTGGTTTGAAAGAGCTTACCAGTTGATGTTGGAAACCGATGCAAATTTTAAAAGTGGAATTTCCGATTCGGAAACCCTACTTGATTTGATGGTGGAAAAAATTTAAATATAAAAAAACACCTCGACACAAAGTCGGGGTGTTTTTTTGTTTTTTCAAACTTATTTTTTTGTTGTTTTTTTAGCTTCTTTTTTTGCGTTTACTTTTATCATTAAACGGGAAAATTTGCGAGAAGCGGTTTGTTTTTTAATGGCACCGGTTTTAGCCGCTTTATCAAGCGCTTTTTGCGCGGCAGATACCAATTTGGCGGCTTCTTCAAAAGAAGAGGCGGTCAAAACTTTTTTGATAGCTTGTTTAAAAGCGTCTTTTTTAGCCCGATTCCAAGCGGTTCTTTTGGTGGCTTGTCGCAGAGCTTTGCGAGCGTTATCTTTGTTCGGCATAATTTATATTGAATGATTAAAATTGAGAGCTGAAGAAATAATATAGCAATTTAGCCAAAAAGTCAAGGGCTATTCTTCCAATGTTGGCTTTTCGATATTTAGAGGATCTATTCCCTTTTCTCCTCCGGTTATATGAACGACGTCTTTATCTATTTTATTTAATTCTTTATATCCGGTGTTATAAGTATTAACCACAGTGGCCATTTGATTCCCTATTCTTTTGTAATATTCATCAAAAGCCAAAAGATGTTTGTGTAAATCCTCGACGTGTTTACGAATTTCTTTGGCTGTTTCTTCTATTTGCAGAGCGCGAAGTCCTTGCATCACAGTTTGTAAATAAGCCAAAAAAGATGTCGGAGAAACGATTATTACGTGTTTTTCTTTAAAAGCATATTCAATTAAACTGTTGGTGTTGGTTTTTAGCGCGCCGACTTGGTTGATAAGTAAATCATAATAAATTCCTTCTGACGGAATAAACATAAAAGCGAAATCCATAGTGCCCTCTTTGGGTTTGATATATTTACTGGTTTCGTCAATGCGCTTTTTTAAATCGTTTTTAAAAGTATTTTCCAGCAACTCTCTTTCGGAAGGGTCTTTGGCGGCCACGGCTTTATTATAATTTTCCAAACTAAATTTGGAGTCAATTGGTATGATTTTATTTTTTACAAAAACAACAGCATCAACAATGTCGCCGTCGCTAAATTTATATTGCATTTCGAAACTTCCCGGAGGTAAAACATTTTTTAAAACATTTTCCAAAAAATATTCTCCCAAGATCCCGCGTTGTTTCGGACTCATCAAAATATTTTCCAAACTTTCCAATTGTTCCGCGAAGCCGACGATTTGTTTGTTGGTCTCGTCAAGTTTAGTAAGTTTTTCCGTAACTTCGGTTACAGTTTTTAAGCTTTGTGCGAATTGAGTTTGGACGGTTTTGTTAATATTGTTTTGCGACTCTAAAAAATTTTTATTAGTGTCATTGATTTTCTGGTCAATCAAATTTTGCATTCCCTCAAGTTGTTTTTGTAAAAGCAACAGAGCTGTATTGTCTCCGGTTTGTTGTTTTGGTTGAAGTTTAAATATGAGATAAATAATTGCCAAGAGCACTGTAACCAATAGAAAAACAAGTAGATATTGAAGCATATAAATATGTTTAGTATTGTTAGTATATACTAGTGCGCGGGGTTTGTAAAAGCTTGCCAAAGACTTTAAATTAATATACAATTTCTTTACTTTTTGCACCGGCAAAATTGGCCCCCATAGTTCAACGGATAGAACAGGTCCGTCCTAAGGACAAGATGTGTGTTCAATTCATGCTGGGGGCACGACGCTGAGCGTCGTATTAGGGACGCTAAGCGCTCCACAAAAGGAAAGGGGCCTATGGTTCAGTGGTAGAACAGGGCATTCGCATTGCTCAGACGGCAGTTCGATTCTGCCTAGGTCCACAATCAAAAGAAAAATATCCACACCATACCAAGGGAATAACCCGCAGCAATATGTGGATAAACTGTGGATAAGTAGTTATTTTGGCTAAAATTAGCCAAAAAAGAATATTAAAAATAAATTAAAACAGTTTATAAAAAATGTTTCACGTGAAACATTTTTTATTTTAACTAAAATCTAATGTAGTAACAATG
>CAYWMO010000032.1:0-6422 GCA_964459625.1 uncultured Gammaproteobacteria bacterium
CATTATTTTATTTTTAAAAAAGGTACGATAACAAAGCATTATAGCACATTTTGGCACTTTTGTCAATAGTCTTTCTTGACTAATCTAAGCCAAAATAAAATTTAAAAACCGTCCTTTCGGACGGTTTTTTGCTTTATTGCTTATAAGCTTATTTGCTCTTTTTGAGTTCCTTCTCCAACTTTACCCATCTTTTCTGCAATTCTTTGACGAGCATTATTTTCATCTCTGCAGCCATTTCTTTTTTGGCCGCTATTTCTTCCACCGCGCGCTCAACAAGGGCTTCGTACATTTCTTTGGTCGGGCCTTCAAGTTTCTTGATGTTTTCCTTGAGCTCGTTGTACATCGGTTCGGCATAAGCCAATAATTTGGCTTTCATTTCCCTGCCTTTGGGTGTGACATTAAGCCACATCAATCCGGCGCCGAGCAATCCGCCCAAGAATAAGCCTTTTTTAAAATTTCCCATACTTTTTTGATTTAAAGATTAAAAGATTAAAAGATTGAAAGATTACATTTCGTGATTTCGTATATTTTCGTATTTCGTATCCTATTATGTCCCACATTCAGCTGTAGTTCCTCCCGAAGTCGTTCCTGACCCAAAACTCGGAGCAGCAGAGGCAGTGCTTAGTGTTTGACTACATTCTTCCGGTTGTTCGTCAAAAGCGGCGCAAACAGCTTGTTTGACGGCTTCAGGACTGCGAGATACTTGTACTTGGGAACCGTTGATAACCAAAGTCGGAGATCCTTGAACTCCGTATTTTTCATTCAAATCTTTGTGGACAGGATAAAGCGGATAATAACCGGAAAGCCAACTGGCTTTATCATCATAAGCGGCGGTGGTGCCGAATTTTTTATCGGTCGCGGCAATACAACTGCTCAATTTACTTTCATTAACTTTGACTTCCTTAAGACAAGAGGCTGAATCTCCACTGACAGTAAAACATTTCAAATACGGAATAAGTTTATCGGTTTGTTCGTTTTCCAAACAATATTGTAAATTGTTTTCGTCTATTTCTTTCTTATCATGCATTATGTAAGAAACAAATTTGATGCTAATATCTGCTTTTTTACCGAGCAATTCCATTACCGGCAAAAGAGCTTTTTGCATTTGTAAACCATACGGACAATATGACATAACAAACAATTCCACCGCCGGTTTGTCTGATTTTACAATTTCGTCCTGCGTCGGGGTCGATTCAATCATTTTGTTAGTTGGATTACTAATATAAGTTATTTTCCCTTGTGCCGCCAAAATTACCATTATTAAACAAGCGACCGCACATAAAACCCCGAGCCCGGATAAAATTCCGACCAAAACGGCGGTTTTTGGATTTAACAATTCAAAAAAACTTTTTTGGTTCTCCATAAATATATAGATTATTCTCCGCCCAACAAGCGATACAGTTCCCCGTATGCCAAAGCGTTTTCGGTTTGCGGTCCGAATTTTTCCGGTCCGCTCAACCTTTCCGCCAAAGACGGATTGTTTTCTTTAATAAAATTAATAAACTCGTTTATCGGTACAAACTTTTTTTCATCCCTCAGCATGGAAAAACCTCCAATACTTCTGAAAATCTTGTCATTTTCAGCACAAACAAAATCGGCCAGATTAAACAACTTCCTCAAATACCAGCTGTTGTACAGCCAAATAATTATAGTAAAAAAATCAAGATATGGCAAGTTTTGATATACCGTTACAATAAACTTTTTCTGCGGATTGTTTTCTTTGAATATTTTCAATTTTTTTCCCATTCCCATAAAAGGCGCGTGCAAATGTATAACATCCGCTTCGGCCAGTTTTTTTTCAACATCGTCTTGATTCTGAATTTTTTCAAACTTCATCCGTCCACCGGTAGTTTCGCCGATTTCTTTTTGTAAACGCTTACCGACAATATCGTATTGTAAAGTAAAAACATAATTTTCAAAACCCAAATCGTCCAAACCTTCTATCAAAGAAAAAGCTTGTTTTCTAATATCTCCAAAATATTCAAAAGCCGACGGAACGATATGTAAAATCTTCATAAAACTTTTATTCGGTTTTCTTTTTCAAAAAATAAAAAACATTGGCCGACGGAAATTTTTGCCATATCAAATCTTCCAAATTAATTAACAAATTAGCGGTCTTACCCAAAAAAGACCATCCCATTCCCCGACTTTCTTTCAATTCATTCATACAAGTTTCATTGTTGTAAACGATCGTTTTTTTCTTTCGTGCCTGCGCGGCAGTCAAATAAAAAGCCAGCACTCCGGCGGTTTGTCCCAATAAATGATCGCCGTAATAACTCTTTTCTATTTTAAAACCCGCTTTTTCCAATAAATTGCGCAAAGCTCTACGAGACCAAAAATTGACATGTCCGGCGAATTTATTCGTCAAATCCTTCTTTAATCCCAGTTTATCCAACCAAAACCATAAAGACAAAACATCACCTTCGCAAGGAACTTGCAAAAAAATACCACCGTCTTTCTTTAGTGTTCTTTTCAATTCATTTAAAACAGCTTCGGGATTTTCGGCGTGTTCTAAAACATCAAACACAAAAATATTTTCAAAAAAATCTTCGGGATAACAAACGATTTTGTCGGATTGTATTCTGTCGTAAATTACACCGTCGCGAGTCGCTTTCGCTTTTAATATTGCCGTTTCACTGATATCACAACCATAAACTTCCAAATCCGGACGTTGATTTTTAAAAGCTCGAGAAAATCTGCCGGCGCCGCAACCGAAATCCAAAATCTTTGCTCCGGCCGGAATTTTTTTAAAAATATTCAAAGCTTTCTTCAAACGAAAATAAGTCGGAGAAAAAAGCGATACGGTCGCTTCCTCTTTACCCCATAGATTTTGTTCGTAATCAAAAATCATAAAACGCTTTCATAAATCCCGATCAATTTATCAACATGCATTTTGATACTGTAGCCAAGCAATACTTTTTGTCTAGCTTTTTCGGAAATTATTCTTCTTTGTTCTTCAGAATATTCCAAAACACTGTTTATGGCGTCTTGCCATTTATCAAAAGTGTTTTCCGGTAACAAAATCCCGTCCACACCGTTGGTTATACGACCTCTGATTCCAGGTATGTTATTACCTATTACCGGAACTCCGCAAGACAAAGCTTCCACCGCCGAAAGAGAAAACGATTCATAAAAACTCGGCACACAAACTACAGTTGCTGCGTTGTAAATCTTGGACAATTCTTCTTTGTTTCTGACCTCGCCGTAAAAAACAATCCTATCTTGCAACTGTGCTTGTCGTACCATTTTTTTATATTTCTTTTCTGCATAACCTCCGCCGACTATCAACAAGACGGCTTCTTTGTTGATTCCTTTCATGGAATGAATCAACACTTCCAAATTTTTTACCGGCAATAAATTTCCAACAAACAAAACGATTTTATTTTGCGCATATTTTTCCAGTAAAGATTTGGTCGGATCTGTTTTTTCCGGTTTGAATATTTCCGTATCCACGGCATTGGGCAGATACACGGATTTTAATTTTATTATTTCATTAAAAAAGCGAAAACCGCGAAAACGTTCTTCATCCACATATAAAACTTTATCGGCCGCTTCAAACAATTTTTTGCCATAAACAAAATCCAAAAAATCACGCAACAATCTTTTGAACCCTTTCACTTGCGCGTCCATATGATAAGTGACAATCAATTTAAAACCATATTTCTTTTTGGCGTCGATAATCGCCTTTTCCGCGCCGTAAAAAGGAAAGTGAAAATGGACAATATCAAAATTTTTTAGTTTTTCTCCGAGAGACGACACCCAGCCGGCATCGCCAAATTTAAATACTGCGTTCAATCTTTCCACGCGAAAAGGAAAAAGTTCGTCTCGGTATTGCATACCGGGATAGCACAAAGAAAAAACTTCAATTTCAAAACCGCGAGATGACAAAGCGTCGGCTTCTAACAAGCAAACCTCTCCCATGCCGCCAAGATGCGGATAAAAAGTGGAAACAATGTGCGCCGTTTTCATATGTGATTTTTTTCTTCCAGTGTTTTTTCCCTAGTTAGTCTGGTTATTTCACGATTGATTTTTTCCATTTTTACCATCAAACGAAATTGCAAATAAAACAAAAAAATTAGCGCTATATATATGGCTAAATCTATTCCGCGGCCGATACCCAAAATCTTGGCGAAATACGAAGCGGTATCCGGTTTTACGGCCAATATCAAACCGGCAAACCACAACAACAACCATCCGCCGGTTTCAAAACCGGACAATTCTTTGTGATTTCGTTTAATCCAAGTTTTTACAATCAAAAAAATAAAGACTAAGATTAAAATCATTTGTGCGAAAATCATAAAATTATTTGACAAAAAAATTAATCACTAAATCTTTTATTATTTCCAACCCCCCTCGCCAACCTTGACCGTATCTGTCATAACTTACTGTCACCGGAACTTCAGAAAACTTCAAACCGTATTTTTTTATTTGGGCGACTATTTCCGTATTATGCGCCATTTTGTCCTGAGTGATTTTTATTTTTTCCAGTCCAAAACGACTAAAAACCCGAAAACCGTTATGAGCATCGGTAAGTCTCACACCGGTAAAAAACCTGTTCAAAAATTTGGCAAACGGTAAAATAAAATATTTTTTGGAAAAAGGAATTTCCGGATTATCTTTCAAAAAACGAGAACCTAATACGACATCCAATTTTTCGTCTCGCAATTTTGTAAGAGCCGCGACAATATCTTTTGGATCAAATTGTCCGTCAGCGTCAAAATCAACGATTTCGTCGGCTTGATTTTTCAAAACATACTCGTGACCGGTTTGTAAAGCCGCACCCTGACCTCGATTGACGGCGTGTTTGAGCGCAACCGCTCCGACCTCTTTCGCTCTTTTGTATGTTTCATCTTGAGAACCGTCGTCAATAACGACTATATTTTGATAGCCGCAATCGCGAAGACCGGAGATAGTTTGTTTTATTTTTTTTTCTTCATTGTAAGCCGGTACGACAATCCAAATCATAGATTATTTTATATTACCATAAAGCAAGGCCTCCTTATTTGCCGCCACATATTCTATGGTTTTTTCTAAACCGTCAGGCAGACGCACGAGCGGCATCCAGCCCAATGTTTTTTTAACATATTGTAAATCCGGGGCGCCTTTACGGGTCAAAAACAATAAAGGTTCTTCAAAAACTATTTTTGATTTGGAACCGGTCATTTTAACGATCATTTTAGCGATATCTTCCACCAAATAAATTTCATCGGCTCCGAGATTTACTACACTGACTCCAGGTTCGGCAGACATCAATTCGCACAACCCTGTAACCACATCCGAAACATAACACAAAGAAGTTGAAAGTTTTTTATCGCCATAAATCACCAAATCTTTATTGTCCAAAGCATTTATGACAAAATCAGGAATCAACAATCCTTGAAATAAATGCATTTTTGGTCCGTAGGTGGTAAAAATTCTGGCGATTTTGGCATCAACTCCGTAAAAATCACGATAAGTTGTAACACATGTTTCCGCAAAACGTTTTCCTTCGTCATAACACGCTCGCGGCGACAATTGATTCACTTCTCCCAAATCAGTTTCTTTAAACACGTTTTTTTTGTCAGTGGCTTCACCATAAACAACCGAACTGCCGGCAAAAACGTATTTGGCGCGATATTTTACAGCCAATTCCAAAGTATTTATAACCGCGGTGGAATTGGCTTGCAGCGAATGAATTTTTAATTTTTCAAAATCTTTCGGACTGGTCGGACAAGCCAAATGATAAATTTCTTGAATACCTTGATATTTCAATTTGAATTTGTTCAGTTCGTCAAAATCTTCCAAATTTATAGGTTGCGTAATATCCCAATTTATAAATTCAAAATCCGGATATTGCAAAAGATGATTAATATTTTGCGGATCGGAATTGGAAAAATCATCCAGACAAATCACGTTGGCTTCTTTGAGCAAACGCTCGCAGAGATGCGAACCGATAAAGCCGGCGCCGCCGGTCACTAAAATATTTTTCTTTTCAAAAATAACATTTTCCATATTTGTGTTTATTCAACCGTGCCGATAATGTTCGGCAAGGAATAGGTTTTTAAATTTTTTCCTTGAGAATTTTTGACCGCATAATCACCTTTGGCCAGATTAAAACGAAAAACATTTTGATATAAACTATCTTGATACTTACCTAGCATCAAATACCATTTTCCGATTTTTTTCTCTAAATTTTCTTTATAAAAACTCAAACTGTTCCAATCCACCACATACAAATTCGCGCCCGTGGAATTACGACTGACAAATACCAATTGATCGCCTTGTAAACTGTCGACATGGCCTACTTTAAAAGAATCCAAAGCGGTAATATTGTTTAATTTTAATTCTGAAATGATGTTTCCGCCCCAATCTATTTCACGCAACATCAAATTTTTACCGGTCAACACAGCTACATACAAAAATATATCGTTGGTTTCCCAGCC
>CAYWMO010000033.1:0-6416 GCA_964459625.1 uncultured Gammaproteobacteria bacterium
ATTGACGAAAAAGGAACTATATAGTAGTATAGGGTTTAATAAATTTTATGAAAACACTCGTAATCGTAGAATCTCCTACAAAAGCCAAAACAATTTCCCGTTTTTTGGGCAAGGATTTTATAATAAAATCCTCTTTTGGTCATGTCCGAGATTTACCAAAAAGTAAATTAAGCATTGATATTGAGCATGATTTTGCTCCAAAATACATAGTTTCAAAAGATAAAACCAAAGTTGTTAAAGAACTCAAAGAAGCGGCCAAAAAAGCCGACGAAGTGATACTCGCAAGCGATGAGGACCGCGAAGGAGAAGCTATTGCTTGGCATTTATCCGAAATTTTGGATTTGAAGAAAAAAGAACTCAAACGCATCACTTTTCATGAAATTACCAAACACGCAATAGAAGAAGCTCTAAAACACCCGCGTGAATTGGATATGAATTTAGTGGATGCACAACAAGCTCGTCGCGTGCTTGATCGTCTGGTCGGTTACGAATTATCTCCTTTTCTCTGGCGCAAAGTCGCCAAAGGACTATCTGCCGGACGCGTACAATCTGTTGCTGTACGTTTGATAGTGGAACGCGAACGCGAAATCAAAGCTTTTAATTCCGAAGAATACTGGAGTTTGGACGGATTTTTTTCCAAAAACAAAGGAACATCTTTTGAAGCCAAGTTACATTCCATCGCCGATAAAAAATTGGACAAAATGGATTTGAAAAACGCCGAACAGGTAAATAAAATTATTGCTGATTTGGAAAAACAAAAATATACGATAAAAGATTTGGAGAAAAAACAAACCAAACGTAATCCTCTACCTCCGTTTACCACTTCCACTCTACAACAAGAAGCCAACAATACTCTGGGCTTTTCCGCCAAACAAACTATGATGTTGGCGCAAAAACTTTATGAAGGCGTGGAACTCGGCTCTGAAGGTCATGTCGGTCTTATCACTTATATGAGAACCGATGCGGTAAATTTGTCAGAAAAATTTTTGACAGAAACGCAAGAAATAATTACCAAAGAATACGGTGAAAAATACGGCTTGAAAGAACCTCGCATTTTCAAAAACAAAAACAAAAACGCGCAAGAAGCGCACGAAGCTATTCGTCCAACCGACGCTTTTCGCACCCCAAAATCAGTAGAACCATATTTGGATAGAAATCAATTTCGTCTTTATGATTTGATTTGGCGTCGAGCTGTGGCCACACAGATGGCTGAAGCGGAGCTAAATTCCGTGAGTATGGATGTGGTATCTGAAAACAATTATTTATTTCGCGCCACCGGTCAGACTATTATTTTTGAAGGTTTCTTAAAATTATTTCCGGAAAAAACCAAAGAAAACGCTTTACCGGAAATCTCTATCGGAGACAAAGTTGATTGTGAGGAACTAAAACCGGAACAACATTTCACCGAACCGCCGGCCAGATATTCCGATGCCACTTTGGTAAAAGCCATGGAAGAGTTCGGTATTGGTCGTCCGAGTACTTACGCGCCGACTATCGCCACTATTGAAAGTCGCGGATATGTAGAGCGCGATGAAAAAAAACGTCTTGCTCCGACTGATATTGCTTTTTTGGTAAACGATGTTTTGGTAGAACATTTCGCGCAAATCGTGGATTACAAATTTACCGCAGAAATGGAAGAATCACTTGATGAAATAGCCGAAGGCACAAAACAATGGCCTCCGGTAATTCGCGCTTTTTACACTCCTTTCAAAGAAAACTTAACAACCAAAGATAAAGAGTTGGTCAAAAAAGATATTGTGGAAGAAAAAACCGAAGAAGTTTGCGAAAAATGCGGTAAACCTATGGTGATAAAAACTTCCCGTTATGGAAAATTTTTGGCTTGTACCGGATATCCCGAATGTAAACATACCAAAAATATCGGCAGAGACGGAAAGGTGGAAGAAAAAGCCAACGACGAACCTACAGGCGAAAAATGTGAAAAATGCGGCGGAGATATGGTCAAGAAAGTCGGGCGCTTCGGACCTTTTTTGGCTTGTAACAATTATCCTAAATGTAAGAATATCAAAAATATTGAAGTTAAAATCGATATGAAATGTCCGAAATGTAAAGACGGCGATATTGTGCAAAAACGCAGTAAGCGCGGGAAAATATTTTTCGGATGCAGCAAATATCCGGATTGTGATTTTGCACTCTGGGACAAGCCAACTGGAAAATTTTGCGATAAATGCGGTAGTGCCACGGTCTTTGATCGCAAAGGCGCGGAAAAATGCAGTAACAAAGAATGTAATTAAACACAAAGCTCTCCCAAAAGGAGAGCTTTAAAATAGCGAAACACCTCCCCAGGGGGGAAGTGTTTCTAAATTGCGAAACGGCGAGACGCCTTAATGCCTTTGGTAATGCCAAGGTTCTGCCGCAACGCAAAATAATAATAGCAAAAACAAATAAAAAAAGCAACCTTTTTGATCCGGCTGCTTTTTAACGACCTTATCGTATTGTCTATCTTTTACAAATCTTCGTTAAATTTCAAATCAAATCTGGACCCTTTCATGTTTTCGTCTTTATCAAAACTTTCTTCTATACCCTTTATAACGTTTTTAAGATACTTTTCTGATTCTTTATCTCCATCAGCTTGAATATTTTCCAAAATACTTTGCGCTAAAGTTTTTGCTAAATCAAAATTTTCCTTTGCCATCGGAATGATTGTCTTGATGGTTTCTATGGTAATGTTTCTGGTCCTTTCGCGAACACCCTCCGGAAAAATGTTTTCTGGCATATTACATTATTAATTTAATTAAAAATATAACAAAATCATCTAAATTAATAATATCAAACTTATTCTATAAAAGCAAAATCCCGTGTCCAACGAGTGTACACGGGATTAGCCAGCGCTAAAGGCTATCTTGACATTACCGCTCTTACTATAGCACAAATTTGGCATCTTGTCAAGAGTCAATTTTAAGGTTATGATATAAAGTAGATAAAAAATCATATGAAAAGAGGTTGGTTTTTCGAAATTCCCCAAAATTTAGACGCCGCTCTGCTTTTTAAAGAGCTCCGTACTTATTGTTCCAAAGATGATGTCGAACGGGCGGTTTTGGCGTATGATTATGCGGCTGAAGCCCACAAAGAAAAGAAAAGATATTCCGGGGAGCCCTATATCACTCACCCTCTAACCGCTGCTTATTTTCTGGCTAAGATGCATATTGATGTCAACATAGTCATTGCGGCCCTACTTCACGATGTACCGGAAGATGCCGGTGTACCGATAGAAGAAATAGCCAAAAATTTCGGAGATGATATCGCCGGTATGATTAAAGGCATCACAAAACTGGGAAAATTGAAATATCGTGGATTGGAACGATATATTGAGAACTTGCGTAAAATGTTCTTGGCCATGGCCGAGGATATGCGCGTGATGATAATCAAATTCGCCGATCGTATTCACAATTTGAAAACCTTGGAATTTCACACTCCGGCCAAACAATATCGCATTGCCAAAGAAAGTTTGGAAATATACGCCCCTATCGCCAACCGTCTTGGTATGGGTGAATTCAAAGGCGCTCTGGAAGACCTGTCTTTTCCTTATGTATATCCGGAAGAATACGCCAAAGTCAAAAAAATCCGCGAAAATTTTATTTCCGAATCCGAAGAATATTTGGAACAGACTATGGAAACTGCCAAAAAAGAATTGGCTAAAAACAATATTGAGGTAGTTGACGTTCATGGACGAAAGAAACAACTTTACAGTTTATATCAAAAATGTTTGGCTAAAAATTGGATGGTTGATCAAATTTACGATATCGTAGCTCTGCGAGTGGTCGTAAAAGATTTGGGAGATTGTTATGCGGCGCTTGGTATTATTCATAAACTTTGGCGACCGCTCAAAGGACGTATTAAAGATTATATCGCTCAACCAAAACCTAACGGCTATCAATCTTTACATACTACGGTTTTTTGCGACGATGGTAAAATAGTGGAATTTCAGATTCGCACGCCGGAAATGCACGATGAAGCCGAATACGGTATCGCCGCTCATTGGCATTATGACGAAAAAGGGAAAGCCAAAATACCAAATCGCGATATACCTTGGGCCAAAGAATTGGCAAAAATTCAAAAAGAAATTTTGAACAACATGTCGGATTTGGAAAATTTAAAATTGGATTTCTTTCAAAACAGAATTTTTATTTTTACTCCGGTCGGCGATGTTATCGATTTGCCGGAAAACGCCACACCGGTTGATTTTGCTTATCAAATTCACACCGATGTCGGCAATAAATGCATCGGTGCAAAAATAAACGACCAAATGGTTAGTTTAGACACTCCTTTAAAAAACGGAGATGTGGTGGAAATACTGGTGGATAGAACCAGAAAAAATCCGAATTCCGATTGGCTTGAATTTGTAAAAACAAACAGCGCCAAAACAAAAATCAAAGAAGCTATCAATACAAACAAAAGTAATTGGCTCAAAAAACTCATTCCCCCGTTAAAAAAATAATCCTCCGCCTTAAGCGAAGGATTATTTTTTTTAATTACAAAGATTACAAAAATTGCAGAGATTTAAAAAATTTATTCCAAACCCGTGATTTTGCGAATAAGTTGGGCCAGTTCGTCTTTGGAATAATAACTAATATTAATACTACCGCTTTCACCCCGAGCGGAAATGGAAACTTTGGTACCCAGCGCTTCGCGTAATTTTTCTTCCAAAAATAACAAATTGGCGTCCCTTTTGAGAGTGATTTTTTTAACTCTTGTTTTTTGAGCTTCTCGTTCCAATTCTCGAACAGTGATTTTTTTACCAAGCATTGAAGCCAACATGTCCAAACGTTCTTTTTCTCCAGGTAATGCAAGAAGGGCTCTGGCTTGACCGGTGTTAATTCTTCCTTCAACAAGAGCTTCTTTGATTTGTTCCGGCAATTCCAACAATCTCAGGGTATTGGCTACAGTTGAACGACTCTTTCCTACTCTATCCGCCACTTCTTCTTGAGTCAAATCAAATTCCTCTATCAAACGTCTATAGGCAAAGGCCTCTTCCAAAGGATTAAGATCGGCACGTTGAACGTTTTCTATCAAAGCTATTTCCAATTTTTCTTGATCTTTATATTGTTTTACCGTTGCCGGCACTGTTGCCAAACCGGCGATTTTACTGGCGCGCCAACGACGTTCTCCGGCGATTATTTCAAAATTTCCATCGGCTTTCTCGGACAAAATCAACGGTTGTAAAACTCCGTGTTTTTTGATACTATCCGCTAATTCATTCAAAGCTTCTTGTTTGAAATTTTTGCGCGGTTGGTCAGGATTGCTAAAAATTTTACTTATAGGCACAAACCAAACATTGCCCGAATCGTTATTTTCATCTTTTTTTATTACCTGTTTTTCAGGTACTAAAAAATTAGCTACTTTCGGCGTTGTCGATACTGGTGTTGATTCTTTTTTTACATTACCAGGCGCAATTAAAGCCCCCAAACCGCGTCCTAAAGACATACATTATTAATTTAAAAGATTCAAAGATTTAAAGATTAAATTGTTTCTGAATTATTATTTTCAAACCTTTCCATAAATTCTCGCGCCAACCTCTCATACGCTTTTGCTCCTTTTCCGCTTGGTTCATAATGAAAAATACTTTTACCATAAGAAGGTGCTTCAGCCAAACGCACGGTACGCGGAATTACGGAACGAAAAATATTATTGGGAAAATATTTATACAATTCATGCAACACTTCTTCGGACAACCTATTACGACTGTCAAACATGGTCAAAACCGCACCTAAAACATTTAATTCCGGTTTAACATTTTCTTTTACCAATTCAATAGTTTTTAGTAACTGTCCCAAACCCTCCAGTGCATAATATTCGGCTTGCACCGGAATTAAAATATGATCCGCGGCCACCAAACCGTTGAGAGTTAAAATTCCGAGAGACGGAGGACAATCAATAATAATATAGTCGTAGGCATGCTTGGCTTGAATAAGAAGATCGTCCAGTTTAAATTCTCGTCTGTCCAAATTCACCAACTCCACATTGGCTCCGGCCAAATCTTGCGTGGCCGGTAAAATCCTGAGCCCTTCATGTTTGGAATTTACTATGACATCATGAATAGGATGGTCATTTATCAAAGAATGATATAACCCTTTTTCCAGTTCATTATGATTTACACCCAAACCCGAAGTAGCGTTGGCCTGTGGATCCAAATCTACAAGCAATACAAATTTACCTAGTTCCGCTAAACCGGCAGCTAAATTTACAGCTGTGGTGGTTTTACCCACACCCCCTTTTTGATTAACAACAGAAATTACTTTCGACATATATTCAAAAATTAGCCAAATTAACGGCTAGACGTATTTTATCATAGGCTTGACAAAAAATCAAAACTTGCTATAATTATACACATAAAAATGCCCTGGTGGCGGAATTGGTAGACGCGCACGACTCAAAATCGTGTACCGCAAGGTGTGAGA
>CAYWMO010000034.1:0-6265 GCA_964459625.1 uncultured Gammaproteobacteria bacterium
GGGGAGAAAGAAATAACCAAGCCAGTGCAGAAGCAATTGATTTAGGTGTTGACCCAAAGGGCGAATTTTGGTATAATTTTACGGACAAATTGAGAATGCGTCGAAAAAGGCGTATTTTAATTTGTCCGGGCACTATTTTTAGCTAATTTTAGCTGAAATTATCCCAAAAAGGTCGATCTTTAACAAAAAATTAACTGAATACGCCTATGATGCTATTTTTTGTTGGTATTCTGGAGATGCTCATCGTTTCTACTTGGACCAAATTGGTGTCAACCAACCATATTTTGGGCAGTGGAATCGTGACCATTTTCAACATCTTAATTTGGTATTATGTGCTACAGACCATTGTGGCTGATATCCAAAATTGGCAGGTAGTTGGGTTTTATGCGGTCGGCTGTGCCCTTGGCACTGTGATGACCACATTCTACTTCCAAAGGAAAGAACGCCTGGCCAAACATAACTAATGCGTATGGAATTAGTTGAAAACCCGGACCCTGAGTATTGTCCGAGTCAATAAAAGCCGCTTATTATTTAAATAATATAGGCGGCTTTTATTTTTTGGCAAGAGGGGATAAACACCTTGACAATAAAGCAAAAATGGTGTAATTTAAGATGTTCTTTTTATTTTTTATTTTTGTTGTTTTTTTGGAGGTTGTTATGAATATTTCTAGCCAGGATGGTCGAGAAAACAGTGAAAGTTCTACCAAATTGGTAGAAGTAAAAAAAGATGAAAAAATCGAGATTCTTGAGGTTGGTGTGATTTATTGCTTTCCCCAGAATATCATTCTGAGTCAAGACAATAATTTCAACATTTACCTCAAAGAAAGCCTTAAAAGGGCAATTTCCCAGCGCAACCGTAAATAGGTGGCGCTTTTTTTATTTACCCTGTGAAATAATTTTTACCTTCAGGTAAAAATTGGCGCTTTGCACCATTTCACAGGGTGAACCCTGTGAAACTAACCACCTTGACAAAATCATTTGGTTTTGATATTATTTTACTCGAACGTAAACGTCTAAAAAGCGTTAAGAAATCGTGGCTGATTTTATAACGTCTGTTTTTTATTTGTTAAATGAGCGCAAGAAAAGAAAATTTTTTATTTTCTTGAGCGAATGACACAAATATACAGTTTACTGTCTATTTTAAAAAAATAACAAAAAATTTAATTTTAAACTTAATTCAAAGCATTTTATGCCTACAATTAATCAAATCATTAGAAAAGGGCGCAAAAGCAAAGTGGTTAAGAGTAAAAATCCGGCCATGCAATTTACCATTGATAATTTGCATCGTCGTAAAACCGTTTTTGCCAAAGGTTGCGCTTTTAAAAGAGGTGTCTGTACCAAAGTTTATACCACTACTCCGAAAAAACCGAACTCCGCTTTGCGTAAAGTTGCCAAAGTTCGTTTGAGCAACGGCGTGGAGGTTATCGCTTATATTCCGGGTGAAGGACATAACTTACAAGAACACTCCATAGTACTTATTCGCGGTGGTCGCGTAAAAGATCTTCCTGGTGTGCGTTACCATATCGTTCGCGGTGTTTATGATACTCAAGGTATCGAAAGTCGTCGTCGCGGTCGCAGTTTGTACGGTAGTAAAAAACCGAAAGCCAAAAAGGCCTAAATTATCCAAATTATAAAGCAATAATATATGCGTGGAAAAAAAGCAATTAAAAGAAGTATTACTCCGGATCCGAAATATGGCAGCGTATTGCTCGCCAAATTTATTAACTATGTCATGCAACGAGGTAAGAAAACCGTAGCTCAAGGAATAGTTTATGAAGCTTTGGATAAGATTGCCGAGTTGGCCAAAAAAGATGCTTTGGTTGTTTTTGAAGAAGCTATTCGTACAGTATCTCCTCAAGTTGAAGTTCGTTCCAAAAGAGTCGGCGGTGCCAACTATCAAGTTCCGCTACCGGTTCGCGGCGAACGTCAAAATTCTCTGGCTTTCCGTTGGATTATCGGAGCCGCTCAAGCTAAAAAAGGACAACCTATGGCGCAAAAATTGGCCACAGTGTTGTTTGAAGCTTCTCAAGGACTAGGGGATGCTATCAAAAAACGCGATGATGTCCATAGAATGGCCGAAGCCAACAAAGCTTTCGCTCACTTTGCTAGATTTGCCAAATAATTTTTATTCTTCTTAAATAAATTTATTTATGCCTCGTGAATATCCTTTGGATAAAACCAGAAATATCGGTATTATGGCGCACATTGATGCCGGTAAAACGACTTTCTCCGAACGTGTTTTGTTTTATACCGGACGCAAACATAAAATCGGTGAAGTGCACGAAGGTGCCGCGGAAATGGATTGGATGGAACAAGAAAAAGAACGCGGTATTACCATCACTTCCGCCGCCACCACTTGTTTTTGGAAAGGACATCGTATCAACCTTATAGATACTCCCGGACACGTAGATTTTACCGTGGAAGTAGAGCGCTCTTTGCGCGTGCTTGACGGAGCTGTAGCTTTGTTTGACGGTTCTCAAGGTGTAGAACCACAATCTGAAACTGTTTGGCATCAAGCTGATAAATACGACGTTCCTCGTATCGCTTTTGTCAACAAAATGGATAAAATGGGTGCGGATTTTTATATGAGCTTGGCTTCCATCAAAGAACGTTTGAGTAAAAACGCGGTCGCCATTCAATTACCTATTGGCGCTGAAGGCACTTTTTCCGGTATTATAGATTTAATAGAAGAAAAGGCTTATAAGTTTGAAGGTAAAAATGGAGAAAATATTTTGGAAATTCCGATTCCGGCGGAAATGACGGAAGAAGTAAAAAAATATCGCGCGGAAATGATAGAAAAAGTTGCCGAAGCCAATGATGATTCTATGGCTAAATTTTTGAACGGCGAAAATTTTTCTACCGAGGAAATCAGAAAATTAATTCGTGAAATGGTGATTGTTGGAAGATTATTCCCGGTTATGTGTGGCAGCGCCTTGAGTAATATCGGCGTTCAACTCGGTCTTGATGCTGTAGTCGCTTATCTACCCGCTCCGACCGATTTGCCGGAAGTTAAAGGAACCAATCCGGATAGTGACGAACCGATGACTCGTAAAGCCGGAGACGAAGAACCTTTTTCCGCTTTGGCTTTTAAAGTAGCCACCGATCCTTTTGTCGGTCGTTTGATTTTCTTCCGTGTTTACTCCGGAAAAATTACCACCGGTTCTTATGTTCTCAACTCCACCAAAGGCGAAAGAGAAAGAATTTCTCGTATCGTTCGTATGCACGCCAATCATCGTGAAGATGTGAATGAAGTTTTTGCCGGTGAAATTGCCGCCGCTATCGGTCTCAAAGATACTGTGACCGGCGATACTCTTTGCGACGAGAATAAACCGATAGTTTTGGAAAAAATTACTTTCCCGGAACCGGTTATCTCTATCGCTATTGAACCGAAAACCAAAGCCGACCAAGAAAAAATCGGTATGGCTTTGCAAAAACTTACCGAAGAAGATCCGACTTTCCGCGTTCATACTGACGAAGAAACCCTGCAAACTATTATTGAAGGTATGGGCGAGTTGCATTTGGAAATTATCGTGGATCGTATGAAACGCGAATTTAAAGTGGAAGCCAATGTCGGTGCTCCGCAAGTCGCGTACAAAGAAACCATCAAAAATTCCGCCGAAGCCGAAGGAAAATATATCAAACAATCCGGCGGTCGCGGTCAATATGGTCATTGCTGGTTGCGTGTGGAACCGCAAGACGACAAAACCAAAGGAAATTTTGAATTTGTCGATGCTGTCAAAGGCGGCGTTGTTCCTCGCGAATATATTCCGGCTATTGAAAAAGGTATCAAAGAAGCTATTACTCGCGGTGTGCAAGCCGGTTATCCGGTAGTGGACATCAAGGTTACCTGTTTTGATGGTTCTTACCATGAAGTTGACTCTTCCGAAGCAGCTTTCAAAATGGCTGGTTCCATGGCTTTTCAAGACGCTTGTCGCAAAGCCAATCCAATTATTTTGGAACCTATTATGAAAGTGGAAGTTTTGACTCCGGAACAATTTATGGGAGACGTTATCGGTGATCTCAATTCCAAACGCGGACAGATTCAAGAGATGACCGAACGCGGACAACTCAAAGTGGTGAAAGCCATTGTACCGCTCGCTTCCATGTTTGGTTATACCACCAACTTGCGTAACATTACCCAGGGACGCGCCAGTTCTACTATGGAATTTTCACATTACGCTGAAGTACCGAACAATGTCGCGCAAAATATTATTACCGGAAAACAAAAATAATCGCTAATAAATAAAAAAACACCTCGAGTTTATTTCGGGGTGTTTTTTTATTTTTTAGAACAATTTATCAGGGTGATCCAGCCTATCTGCTGGTTTTCCTTCAATTGCTAAACCAATTTTTGTCAATTCTTCTCCTCTTATTTTTTTCACTTTATCTCTAAAACCGTGTGTACGTGGTAAAACATTTGAATCTATTTCACCATCCAAAACTTTTTCAGCCAAGGTTATTAATGTTTTGGCATCATAATTTTTTTCAGTACCCTTAATTTCTCCTATTTCTTCAATAGCATCGAATAAACTTTCCCTGTCATCGGCTCGGTCGATTATAATTTTATTTTCTTCATCGATTGAATTTTTATCTATACGATCCAATAATATTTTTTCCATTTCTTGGTGAGTGACTTTTTGTTCTGTTTTCATAGATTTTTTAATTAAATGTTCTTTATTTTTTCCAGGCGCTTGGAATTCTTTCGCACCCGGAGGTATATATTTTTCTGAACCAAAGTTCATATATTTAAAATTAATTATACAACCGAAAGATTACCCTCATTATTTATTGTTATAGATTTTAGTAAATGTTCATAGAAAGATGTAATGCTGTCATTTTTTTTATCTGTATCTTTTAAATAAATCACTAAGTCCTCTTTTTTTATTTCACTATCTTGTGTAATTTCGCTTATTAAAGAAAGAGCTTGATTTAAAGAATTATTACTATCTTCTTCTCTATCTTCCGGACTATATTGTTTGGCTAAATTTCTAATTTGTTCTATTTTTTTATCAGCTAGTTTTTCACGTTCAAGCATTTCTGTAATTTTTTCTTTTTCCCTATCCATTTTTTCTTGTACATTGGGATCATCAGCCATGATAGATAAATCTTCCAAAGTTTCTAGAAAATTTAATTTTGTGTGTAAAATTTGTAATAATTTTTCTTTTCTTTTGTTAGTAAGTGAGGAATTTTCAATCTCTTCTTTAAGATTTTTAAAATGTTGAAAAAGCTCATTTAAATCTTCATTGATATTTAGAGTAGTTTCATCGTTGTTATTACTATTTTTTGTTGGTTCAATGATTTCTGTACTATTAAGTTTATTTTCCGGATTAACACCTTTCTTGTTTTTTTGGTTTTCTTTTTCTCTTAATTTTTTTCTAAAGTACAAACTTCTGTTTTGCTCAATTTCTTTTCTTTTTTTTCTCATTACTTCAACATATTTTTCTAAAGCTAAAAGATCAGAAATTTTTTTATTAAAACCAGATTCTATTTTTTCTTGGTTTTTTTCCTTTTCTTGTTTAAATTCCATTGGGTTGTACGATATGAGGGATTCCATATTTTTATCTTAAATTAGCCACAAAACATATTATTATAGCACGTTTTAACACTTTTGTCAAGCCCTTTTCGGGACTTTTTGGCTAAAATTAGCCAAAATATATATTTTGTTCGTATTTTTATATTAACACAAAAAATAAAAATCGCCAAATATTGGGTAAAACTTGACTTTTCTTCGTATAATGTTAAAATTAAAAAACTTTTTTAATAATTATCTTATGTTTAATAAAATTTTTAAAGATCTCTTTCGCTTACTGCGTCAAACTGACGGTCGTGGTGTTTTGGCTGATGGTGAAAACGGGGATTTGTACGTTATTTTACCGGCTGCCGAATACGAGAAACTCACTTCTGGTACTCATCATCAAATAGCCAATTTGAACGAAGAAGAGATGCTTGAAAAGCTAAATAAAGAAATTGCCTTCTGGCATTCTTTGCAAGAAGAAAAACACCAATACGAAGAATTTGAGGAAATTTTGCGTAAAACTAAAGAAAAAAAGAGAATTGACAAAGCTTTGGAACAATTGATTAAAGAAGATAGAAAAAATTTCTCTATTGAGCAAAATTTTGGCCGAAATGAGCGAAAAAATAGCTTTGGACCTGGTTTGGTATCTTTGAAAGACGTTTTAACCTCACAGGATGTTATTTCTCGTCAAAGAGACGTAAAAAACGCGGTTTTTGAGCAGAATTTACGAAAAAAACACGACCCGGATCA
>CAYWMO010000035.1:0-6229 GCA_964459625.1 uncultured Gammaproteobacteria bacterium
CACCCTTTGGGTTCAGGATGACAACCAAGTTATAATACAAAAAAATAAACCAAGAAGACCCTCCCTTTGGCTACTTCATAATAACTTAAAAAGAAATCTTTGGCAACTGGATAAATTCTATTTAAAAAACTTAAATTTTATACTATTTTTCAACACTTCAGACTATAGGTTGAGGTGTTGAATTTGGCTAAATATGAGGTATAAAAACAAAACACCCGCGCAGAATAGCGCGGGGTATGAAAGAACAAAATTAAAACTATTTTTTGCGACGAAGAACTCGATAGTGGTCGTCCCAATGACCACGGACAAGACAGTTCCAGACCCTGATCCAACGGCCACCGTCCCAGTAGACACAATAGATAAGGCTACGACCGTTAAAACGAAACCAACCTGTAAAGACAAAGTAAACTTTGCCTCTAAAAGCTTCCGGAATATCTTGCTGGTGGTCCAGCAAATACTGCCCGTCGTCTTCGCCAAGATGAGCATTCATTTCAACCGCTCTTTTGACCATTTCGTGGCCAATGATTCTTTTTTCCCCACCTTTGAGGAAGTTAAGAATTTCGTAGACCCGGTCGCCGACCTTAAATTCGGTTGGCAAAGACTCAGCTTTGGATAAATCCATTTTTCTCTCCATCAAAAATTTATAATAAAAGGAACAAAATTTACTAACAGAATATTATAGCACATTTTAGCCTTTTTGTCAATAGTCTATTTTGGCTAATTTTAGCCATTTTAATATTCACCAACAACTCACAAAGGCGAACATTTAAAAATACGAACAAATTTTGTTAATAAGCGGAGCGTTAAAAAATTCTACTGTTTGAGGAATGTAATGACGAGTTTATAATTTTAGCGACGTGAATTTTACAAAATTGTGAGAATTTTTAACAGTGAGCGATTTTCTTTCTGTCCACTTTCTTATTAAAAAGAAAGTGGACGAACCTGCGATAGCAGGATGAAAGTGTTTAATAAGAAGGATGATGGAATAACAAGGAAAACAAAACTCGCCCTATTCAGGCGAGCTTTTTATAATTATTTCCTGGATCCCTGCTTTCGCAGGGATGAAACTTCGTGTCACTTTATAAACTATCTTACCTCTTCATTTTCTTCGCCACTTTCTTTACTTTCTTTTGCGCCACTTCCATAGCTCTATCAACCGCATCTTTGGCAATATCGCCAAAATCATCCACTTTGTCATCCATAAAATCTCGGGCTTTTTTAGTAATGAAATTTTTTACCATTCCTCCGGCGGTTTCTTTGGCCATACCAATAATACCGGCAATACCTTCCACTTTTTCCTGAATAGAATTTATAGTATCGGTAATTCTCTGTAAACGTAAACGGAATTCTTCAACAATAGTGTTCACATTTCGAAGTATTCTGGCTACATAATAAAACACATAGCATAGAAAAACCGTAACCCAGATAATACAAAACGAAATGACGATATATAAAATATCTTTTGAATTCTCCAACATATTTCCTCCTTGTTAAATTTTAATTATATTTAGATTATAACAAATTTTAAAAAAGTGTGCAAGAAAAAATATACTTTTACCCTCTCACTTCCACCCCAAACTTTTCTTTGGTAATCTCAATAATTTTATTCATCACTTCATCCACTTCCGCCGTATTGAGTGTTCTTTCCGGCGAACCAAAAACAAATCTGTAAGCCATACTTTTAAATCCCTCTTTGACGTGTTCGCCTTCATAAATATCAAACAATTCTACGGATTTCAAAATCGGCGAAATATGTTTTAATGCTTCCAAAATTTCTTGATGTGTGACTTTTTTCTCCGCCACAAAAGCTAAATCACGAGAAGCTATTGGAAACTCCGGTAAAGAAGTATAAACAAAATCTTTTTTATTTTTCAAAATTTCATCCAATTCGTTCAAATTTATTTCCAATACTCCGACTCTTTCATTCAAATCCCATTTTTTAGAAGTCAACGGATTGAGTTCATAGATAAAGCCGATATTTTTTCCAGCCACAGATATCTCCCCCGCTCTGCTTGGGTGCATAAATTGTTTTACGGAATTTGCATTTTGCAAAACAAAATCCAATTTCAAATTTTCCATTATTTTCTCCAGTGCCAAACGAGCTTTGATAAAACCGCTATCGCCTTTTTTACCATAATTTACCGCGGTAAAATAATTGTCTTGACGGGGTAAAAGTTCATCTTCATTGGCTTCGGCTCTAACTCCGGATAATTCCGCCAGGTATATTTTGCCGATTTCAAAAATATCCACACGATCAAAATTTTCCATATTCTTTTGGACATTTTCTAATAAGTTTGACAACAATTCACGGCGCAAATACGGTCTTTCTTTTGAAAGCGGATTATCAAGTTCCAAATATTTATTTTTATCTTCACCCAGACGTTCAATTTGCACATCGCTGATAAAAGAATAATTATAAACTTCATCATAACTCAATTCTTTGGTCATCAATTCGCGTATACGATATTCCAAAGCGCGCAAATTGTTTTTCAACGGCGGAGTCATCTCAAACTCCGGCATGGCGCTTTCTATTTTGTCATAACCGTAAATTCTACCAACTTCTTCCGCTAAATCTTCGGCCATGGAAACATCTTTGGTGGCGCGCCAGGTTGGAATTTTAACACTCATTCCGTCTTTGCCTTTTTCTTTAACTTCAAAACCCAGACGAGTAAAAATACCCAAAATTTCTTTTTTATCCAATTCTACTCCGATTTTTTTACAAATATCTCCTACGCTTGTTTGGATAGGTCCGGTGGCTAAATGAAAATTCTTCTCATCTACCACATTGCTGGCGACTTTGGCTTCCGGACAAAAATCCAATATCATTTCCACGGCTTTTTTCAAAGCATCTACTGTCATATTCGGATCCAAACTTTTTTCAAAACGCGCGGAAGAATCCGTACGACTATCATAACGAAGCGCGGTTTTGCGAATATTTACCGGTTCAAAATTGGCTGATTCAAAAATAATTGTCGTGGTATTTTCATTTATTCCGCTATCAAACCCGCCCATCACACCGGCAAGCGCAACGGGTTTTTCTTCGTCGGCAATTACTAAATCATTTTCCGTCAACTTAATTACTTTTTCATCAAGCAATTTAAAATTTTCTTCCGGTTTGGCGGTACGGACGATAATAGTTTTTGAATTTTTTAGTTTAGTTTTTAAATTATCAGCATCAAAAGCATGTAGAGGTTGTCCCAGATCATACATTATGTAATTGGTGATATCTACGACATTGTTGATACTTCGTAAACCGATAGCGGACAAACTTTGTTGTAACCAAAGCGGAGACGGACCTATTTTAACTCCACTTATCGCCACGGCCATATAGCGTGGGCACAGTTTGATATCTTCCACTTCAGCTTTCAATTTGATTTCTTTGCCCGGAACAATTTCTTTTGTATCATAATTTTTCAACTCTCGTGGAAAAAGAACCGACACTTCGCGAGCTATACCATAATGACCCCACAAATCCGGACGATTGGAAAGTGATTTATTGTCAATTTCAAAAACCACATCATCTAAACCCAAAGCTTTTTTCAATTCCGTTCCGGGTTTAAATTTCAATTCCGTAAAATCCAAAATTTCTTTTTCTCCTTTGGCCGGAAACATTTGTTCCAACCCTATTTCACTGCCTCCGCACATCATTCCGTAAGAATCAACATCGCGAATTTTGGTCGGCACGATTTCCACCAAATCTTTTTCCCCGTGCCAGTGAACTTTGGCTCCGACTTTTGCCACTGCTACGAGCATACCATCTTTCACATTGCTACCACCACAAACAATTTGTAAACTTTCTTTACCTACATCCACCAAACATAATTTCAATTTATCAGCATTGGGATGTTTGTCGGCTTTAAGAACTTTTCCAACTACGATATTGTCTAGCCCGTCGCCTTGTCTAATAATATTTTCCACTTCTACCGTGCTCAATTTTAATTTTTCCGCCACTATTTCAGGAGTGATAGAATCAGGCAAATTAACGTATTTTTTTAACCAATTATAAGAAATATTCATATGCTTTCAAAAATTAAAATTGTTTTACAAATCGCAGATCGCCACTTTGCAATAATCTCACATCGTCAATTCCATATTTTAACATCACTAATCTGGTCAGACCAAAACCAAATGCAAAACCGCTATAAACTTTAGGATCAAGTCCGCCATATTTCAAAACATTCGGGTGAATCATACCAGCTCCGAAAATTTCCATCCAACCGGTGTGTTTACACACTCCACATCCTTTTCCTCCGCAAAGCAAACATGTCACTTCTCCGTTTACTCCCGGTTCTACAAAAGGATAAAATTTCGGACGCAAACGAACTTTAGTTTCCGGACCAAACAAATTTTTAGCTACCATTTCCAACACCGCTTTCATATGGCCAAAATTGATATTTTTGTCTATTACTACGCCTTCCATCTGATAAAACGTATGTTCGTGACGAGCGTCCGTCGCTTCATTACGAAAACATCTGCCCGGAGTGATCATTTTTAACGGCGCGCCGTATTTTTCCATAGCACGAACTTGGTTAGAAGAGGTGTGAGTACGCATCAACCAATTTTCGTGATTTTTGATATAAAAAGTATCTTGCAATTCGCGCGCCGGATGAGTCGGTGGAATATTAAGGGCTTCAAAATTATAATAATCACTTTCGAGTTCGGAACTGTCAAGTACCATAAAACCCATAGAAATAAATAAATCCTCCAATTGTTTTTGAATTATGGAATTCGGATGCAGATGACCGCTTTCTTTTTTGGGCAAAAACGGTTGGCTCAAATCAATTTTTTCTTTAGCAATCTGCTCGGCAAAACCGAAATTATTAAGCTCTTCTCTTTTTTTATTTATAACTTCTTCCAGTTCTTTTTTGATTTCATTGAGCATTTGACCGGCATTTTTCTTTTCTTCGGGATTTAAATCTTTGAGACCTTTCATGAGTTCGGTCAATTCACCTTGTTTACGACCTAAATATTTGTTTTCCAAATCTTCAAGCTCGCCTACGGTTTTCACATTGACAATCGCGGGTAAGGCCTGGCTTTTCAATTGTTGCAATTTATCTTGCATAAAATTTAAAATATTTTATTTATCAAATTTACAAAAACTCCTTTGAATGTTGTAAGGTCTTTGATAGTCACCGCCAAAATCAAAATCATCAAAAGCATAAAACCGACCGAATGCGCTATTTGTTCAAATTTGGCCGGAGCCAATTTTTTATTTATTTTATTTAAAATCAAAAATAATAATCTTCCTCCGTCAAGTGCGGGAATAGGTAAAATATTGATAAACGCCAAATTTAAAGACAACACGGCGGTAAATTGAAGTAAATATATAAAACCAAGTTTAGCGATTTTACCTGTCATTACCGCAATACCAACCGGTCCGGCCATATCTCCGGCCATGCTGGTACCGACAAATAACCCGACAATAAAATCATAAAAAGCAACGGCAATACTGCCAAACATCAAAAACGCATTTTTAAATCCGTAATAAAAAGCCAAATACCAAGGATAGCTTACCGTACCCAACTCCGCAATTGCCACACCAATCCCAGCTTTACCCGTATCACTATAAACAAAAGGTTTGATTTCTTTGGTAATAATTTCTTCACCGCGTTTGACGGAAACGGATATATTTTCTTCTTGGTGTAAATTCACATAATCTTGCATTTCTTTGAGTCGCGGATTAACAATTGAACCGACTTTAACAACTGCATCGCCTTCTTGAAGTCCTGCGGTCTCCGCCGGTTTACCGACAATAACTTGCAAAATTTCTACACGACGATTTTCCACCTTAGCGCTGTTTGGCAATTGATCCGTCACTTGCGGTAAACCAAAAAGATAACCCACACCAAATAAAAAACCGGCTAAAACTATATTCATCACTACGCCGGCCACGATAGTTGTGGCTTTGGGCCAAAAACTTTTGGTTTGAAAACTATCAGGCGCTAAATCTTGTTCATTTTCTCCGCGAATACTGACAAATCCGCCCAGCGGTAACCAATTTATACTGTATAAAGTATCAGCCGGACAATCTTTGGCTTCGTAATTTTTTCCGACAAATCTGATTTTTTTGGTAACAGGCTCTTTATACCAACCGAAAGCACGAGGCGGAAAACCAAAACCAAATTCATAAACTTTCATCCCGCTTCTGCGCGCGGAAATAAAATGTCCCAATTCGTGGGATAAGACGAGGACAGCGAGGACGGCGATGAAAATAACTAATGTGAGCATA
>CAYWMO010000036.1:0-6183 GCA_964459625.1 uncultured Gammaproteobacteria bacterium
GGTTGTCTACGCGCCTGAAAGATATAACTAAAAATATTCCCAAAGTTTTGCTGGAAATAAAAGGCAAAACGGTTTTGGATTGGCAGTTGCAAAAAATCAAAGAATTGGGGATTAACGAAGTCGTTTTAGCTGCCGGACATTTGGCGGAAGTTCTCAAGAATACCGTCGGAGAGGAAAGAAACGGAGTAAAATTGATCTATGCCGTCGAAAAAGAACGTTTGGGAACAGGAGGGGCTATAAAACATGCGTTTAATCATTTGCAAAAACCTCATTTACCAACCTTTGTCCTAAACGGCGATATTTTAACAGATGTCAATTTACAAGATATGCTTGAAAAATTAAATCCGGAAAAAGAAGGTGTTTTGATGGGAGCCAGAGTGGAAAACGCCAGCAGTTACGGAACTTTGATTTTTGATGAAAAAAATAATTTAAAGGAATTTCGAGAAAAAGAAGGAAAAGAAATCCCCGGTTATATAAATGGCGGAATATACTTGTTTACTAATAAAGTGCATCGACATTTTCCGGAAGAAATGATCAATTTTAGCGTGGAGTATGATGTTTTTCCCAAAATGAAAGAATTGGAAGTTTATACTTTTGACGGTGATTGGATAGACATTGGCGTTCCGGAGAGATTGGAGTGGGCACGCCGAAATTGGAAAAACTGAAAATAAATATTTTTAGATATGTCTTTTAATAATAAAGTTTTAATTTTGTCCATTACAATTTTGTTAGGTATTCCGATTGTGGTAGGAATTATTGGTTTTCAAAAATATCAAGCCAGAGAAGAAGCAAAAAAAAACACCATTAAACCTCGTGAAGAAGTGGATATAACGATTATTCCCGGTTGGACTTTGCGTCAAGTGGCCGCTGATTGGGTAAAAAAAGGTTTTTTTAAAAACGAAAATCAAGTTTTTGAATTGCTTGGCAAACCGGCTTATAAATACGGAAAAATAGGGGATAGTGCGCCGGATTTAGTCAATTTATTTCCGGAAATTTCCATTTTGAAAGAAAAAGAAGAAAAGTCTTCTTACGAAGGTTTTATTTTTCCTGATACTTATCGTGTTTACAAAGATGCTAAGCCGAAAGATATTTTACAAAAAGTTTTTGAAAATTTGGAAAACAAAATAACTCCGGAAATGCGCGCCGAAATCAAAAAACAAGACAAGAGTTTTTTTGAAATATTGACCATGGCATCGATTGTAGAAAAAGAAGCCCCGGATGCCGGGAGTATGGCCAAAGTGGCGGATATTTTTTGGCGACGTCTCAATATGAAATGGGCGCTGCAATCTTGCGCTACAGTAAATTATATTACCGGCAAAACCACTCCGGCCGTATCTTTGGAAGATACTCAAATAGATTCGCCTTATAATACTTATAAGTATCGGGGATTGCCTCCGGGGCCTATAGCCAATCCCAGTTTGACCGCTATCAAAGCCGTTATTTATCCGGAAAAAAATGATTATTGGTATTTTTTGAGTGATAACGAAGGGAATATTTATTATTCCAAGACATTGGAACAACACAATATTTATAAGGCGAGATATTTAAAGTAAGCACTAAATATCAAATCACAAGTTCCAAATAAATTACAATTACCAAAATTCAAAACACCAATTTTAGATTTTGGATTTTAGATTTGAGATTTAAATTTTTATGATGACTTCCGACTTCGACTACAATTTACCGGTAAAAAATATCGCTCAAGCTCCGGCGGAACCCAGAGATTCTTCGCGTTTGATGATTGTAAATAAAAAAAACAAAACTTTGGAGCATAAAAAATTTAGTGATATTTTGGACTATTTACAACCCGGCGATTTGCTTGTTTGGAATAATTCCAAAGTTTTTAAAGCACGATTAAAAGGAGAAATATTGTTAGATCAAAAATCCGATAATTTAAAAGATAGAAAATCAACCAATAAAATCATTAATTTGAAACCGGTAGAAATATTTTTATTACGACCATCGGAAAACGAGGGTATTTGGAAAGTTTTAGCCAAGCCGGGGAAACGTTTACGACTGGGAATGAAAATTTCTTTTGCGCGAGATTTTTCTGCGGAGGTATTGTTTAAAGATATGGATGGTACCGTACTTCTGGATTTTAACGATAATGATTTGAATGTTCGAGCTAAAGCCAACAAATACGGCGAAGTTCCGACTCCTCCTTATATCAAAAATATCAATGTTACCCAGGAAGAGTTGGTGCAAAAATACCAAACCATTTACGCCAAAAACGAAGGTTCGGTGGCAGCTCCGACCGCCGGTTTTCATTTTACTCCGGAGTTGATAGAAAAAATAAAACAAAAAGGAGTTGAATTTGCCGAAGTTACTTTGCATGTGGGGCTCGGAACTTTCCAGCCGGTAAAAACCGAAAATTTGGAAAATCACAAGATGCATCACGAATGGGTTGAAATTACGGACAAAAACGCTTCTTTGATAAATAACGCCAAGGCCGAAGGTCGGAGAATCGTGGCAGTCGGCACTACCACGATGAGAACTTTGGAAGGGGTGGCTAATACTATTGTAAAGGATGTTAATGAGAAAAGAATCGTAAAATCTTTTCAAGGAGATATAAATCTTTTTATCGTTCCCGGTTTTAAATTTAAAGTCGCGGACGTGTTAATCACTAATTTTCATTTACCAAAAAGCACTTTATTGATGCTTGTTTGCGCTTTTGCGGAAGACAGAGAGTTTATGTTAAAATGTTATGAAGAAGCAGTGAGAGAGGATTATAGATTTTTCAGTTTTGGGGATGCGATGCTCCTATATTAAAAGATTTCAAGACCTGCCTGCCGACAGGCAGGATTACAAGATTTAAAGATTGATGGAACAAAAAAATAACGGCCGTAAGACCGTTATTTTTTTTGAGTTTATTTTATCCTTCAATTGTTACACCCATTTGTCTTGCAGTTCCTTCCACCAATTTCATGGCGCCTTCAATATCATTGGCGTTGAGGTCGGGCATTTTCTTTTCCGCAATTTCGCGAACCTGAGCTTTGGTCAATTTACCGACTTTTTCTTGTAAGGGTTTGGAAGAACCTTTGGCAAGTTTAGCGGTTTTTTTGATCAATTCGGCCATAGGAGCGATTTTGGTGATAAAAGAAAAGCTGCGATCATCATAAACGGTGATAACTACCGGTACGACCTCACCTTTTTTATCTTGAGTTTTATCATTGAACTCTTTGCAAAACCCGGCGATATTAACCCCGTGTTGACCGAGAGCCGGACCGACTGGCGGAGCCGGGTTGGCGGCGCCACCCATGATTTGTAATTTGATTTGGGTAAGTACTTTTTTAGCCATATTATTTATTTTTTTAAAAAACGAGAAGCCGGAAATAATTTCCGCGTTTTATTTTTTAATTATATTTTTTTAGCTTGTAATGCATCCAATTCCACTGGGGTTTCGCGACCGAACATAGTAACCATGACTTTGATTTTACCTCGTTCTTCATCAACATGACTGACTTTACCTTCAAAATTTTTGAACGGACCGTCGCAAATTCTGACGATATCATTAACTTCCATATCGATTTTTTGTTGGGTATTTTCCGCCATGACTCTTTTCATCAAACTTTCTATTTCTTTTTGATCTATAGGAGTCGGGGTAGTACCCGATCCGATAAAACCGGTAACGTTGGGGGTATTGCGAACCACATACCAAGAATCGTCGGTTACGATCATTTCGCAAAGCACATAGCCGGGAAAAATCTTTTCTTCCACAGTCGTGCGCTTGCCGTTTTTGATTTTAATTTTCTTTTCTTTTGGTACCAAGATGTTGAAAATTTTGTCTTGCATATCAAAAGAAGCGATTCTTTGTTCTAAGTTATGTTTTACATTCTCTTCATAACCGCTATAAGTATGTAGTACATACCAGCGACGACCAAGATTCATCGTTTGTTTAGCCATATTGAGTTCTCCTTAATTAAATTACTGAGTGATAAGTTTGGTTAAACCCAGATTGAACACATAGTCCAAAACGGAAAAAAACACAGCCATTCCTACGCTTAAAGCGATAACCAAAGTGCTGTAGTTGATGGTTTGTTTCTTAGTTGGCCAAGTGACTTTTTTCATCTCGGCGTAAGAATCCTTAAAGTATTGAATCATTTTTTCGATCATATTTTTTTACCCGGTTAAATAAAATTTAGTATTCTCCCGGCGGTTTGATTGTTGAGTTTAAAACTTTTAACTGATTAAAGTTTAAAGTGTTCCTACAACTAAATTTTGATTTCAAAATCATGAGGATTTTGAAATCATTTAACCGGGTGAATTTAAAAACGGCCTGTCAGCCGATTTGTATTAGTATATTAACACAAGACGGGGATTTAGTCAAGATAAATATACACTGATTTTTATGGCTATATAAAGCCAAAATTATCAGGAAAGATTGACATTTGCTTTTTATCTATGATAGTATGCGTAGCTACAGTTCTTTAAAACACACTTTTGGGAGGCGGCCATGTTGGGCGACAGTAAATGTTTTGAATACATTCAGAAAGGGTATTACGCTATTGAAAAAAAAGAGTTTCAGTCTGCAGTGCGAATGTTTAGTAAAATTATTGAAGCTCATGCCAGAGAAGAGGTTGGTGCTGAAATGGCTGTTCAAGCGTTTCTTGGCAGAAGCTTGGCATTTAGATTTCAAGAAAAGCTTGATCAAACTTTGTCAGATTTGAAACAATGTTTGCTACTGGTCCGTACGCCGGATATTTTTATCGGGCATAACATTCATTTTGATATCGGGGACTTACTGTTCCAACGCAACGAACCTGAAAAAGCGTTGAAACATTTTGATGCGGCCCTCAAGCATCATTTTACCGATAACAAAAAGAAGGTGGAGATCGTCAAATTTGCGGTAGGATGTTGTGTCCTACTGGAAAAAGAGGATGAAGTGATAAAATACAGTAAACAAGGGCTTTTGTTTGCTGAAGATCCTTTTTTTCACGCTGCTTTGGTCAGCAGAATGAAAAATTTGGCAGAGGCTCGCGTTTATGCTGAAAGTGCATTGGCCAGATTTCCTAAATATCTGATGTTGCGTTATTATTACGCAGTCATCCTTCATCAGATGGGAGAGGATGAAAAAGCTCTGCAGGAATTGGATTTTTGTCTCAACAAAGATCCTCACTTTGAACCTGCGAGTATTTTCAAAGTGGGGCTTTGCCTGGAAAAGGCAGAGTGTCACAGAGGAACAGCTAACGCTTAAAGACGGTGAAAACCGTCTTTTTTTATTTAAATATTTAAAAAACTTTTTCCATTTGACAAAAATTCAATGGGGGGGGTAGAATATATAGTGTTAATTAATTTATTTTAATAATTGTATGGGAGAAAAAAGAGGATTTGAACTCGGTAATGCTTCAGAAATAGAAATTGGTTCCAAAAAAGAAGAGGAAAGAAAAAAAGAATTGGATCAATTAAAAAAAGAAGTAACAAACTTTTTTAAGGAACCGACAGTTGACGAATATTATTCATTCAAAAGTTCTTTAAAAGAAGGTAATATTTTCCCAAGTGTACAGGAAGAGGAAAAATATGTACAAGATTTAAATATAATTAAAGAATTATTAGAGAAATTAAAATTACCAACGTATCATACAGGTTCACAATTAGAAGGGTATTCAGGAGACTCTCATTGGAATGCTAGTGTTGAAGTAAATGCTGGAAAAATAAACTATAAAAAAGAAGGAAAATACGGCGGAACCCCTTTTGGACATGCAGATGATTCAGAAGAAGTTAATATAAATCAAGAGACCCCGTTTGTTCCTTTTGTAGAACTATACGAGGAAGGATCTGGAATTCTGGAGGACGGGGCAAAAATAAACTTATTTTTTACTCCAGAAGAAAAATTTGAAACAGGATGGTGCCCAGAAGAAAATGGATTACTTGTGTACCCTGAAGAAGATGAAGAAGATTATATTATATATAAAAACGAATTAAAGAAAAAGAAAATTCGTGATATTAAAGAAATATTGTTTAATGAAACATTAAAAAATGAATGTATTTTTTAGATAAAATAATGATTTTATTTTAAAAACTTCGCTCTTACAGCGAAGTTTTTTGTTTTTTTTAATTTTCTAAATATTCAATATCTAATATCCCAATATCGGTTTTAAATATCTAGGTTCTTTACATCTTTTGCATACGTCTGGATAAACTTCTTTCTGTGTTCCACTTCGTCGCCCAAGAGAATTTCAAATT
>CAYWMO010000037.1:0-6167 GCA_964459625.1 uncultured Gammaproteobacteria bacterium
CATCCGCCCTATCGTCGGTTACCATCCAATAATCCGAGGTACTGGCTATTTTATCGCTATCGGAAGTTCTGATTAATTTAGTGCCACCATCTGAACCCAAATTACCCCAAACTCTCACATTGGTAACTATAGGATCTTCTGTTGTATTGGTTAATATTTCCAAATATCTACCAAAACCGTTGGTAGTGGTCGGGACCATCAATTTTCTGGAAACAGTCAAACCGGAAATTGTTTCTTCGTCAAAAATAAATTCTCTGTCATTTTCTTCAAAAGCCACGAAATCTCCTTCGTATTCCGAACCGTTTATTTCCAAATAATACATTCCGTCATAAGCATCATCTGAACCGTCACTCAAATATCCACCTTCATAAGCATCATATCTAAAACCGTAACCGCTGTTGTAACTACTGCCGTCATATAAATCTTCTCTGGAAAAACTACTTAAACCCAAACTGCCGGAACCGATACAATTGTCACAACAATCATCACAAATCGTATCTGTATCAGTATCGGTGCAAGAAGGAGCGGCTTGAGTAAAATTCACTTTAAACAAAACCAATCCGACAACCGCTAATATAAGTATGACGGTCGTCTCCAAATAAAAAGTTATATTTCTTCGCATAATGAAGATAAAATATTTAAATTAAAATTATGCCTATATTATACACTATTTTTAATAGTAAGGAATTTTATCTTATCCACATATAAAAAATCCGCCCAAAGGCGGATTAAAATCATATTTCCCTGATTGCACGACAGAAATCGCTTTTTTTTAAAACCGTTTCAGAATCTTTTATACCAACCACTTCTCCTTTCAGGTCGTCGTCTTCTTTCGCTCTAATAACGGTTTTTTCATCGCGTTTAATGTAACATTCTTCAGGAGAGTCCAGAAAATAAAACGCTGAACCGATAGAAACGCCTTGAAACGTAAGTGCTCCTTTTTCTTTCATAAGATTCTCCTTTTGTTTGATAATAATGAACATTATATGTATTCAAACACCGAAGGGATATTTTGTCAATTTATATCATTGACAAAATAGTCAATTTGTGTTATTAATAAATATTCGTTCATTTACTTTTTTTGGGAGGAAAACCATGAGATTTTGTATTTTCATCGTTTTTTTCATCGTTTTTTTGTCTTGCTCCTGCGATTACAGTGGTTCCAACTATCAAAATTCCGAACCGGAATATTCCGGCAAAGAAGGAGAGCTGGGAGGCAAATGTATTCTACCTTTTCGCATTTGTAACTGCTATCCGCAATGTTATTGCGACGGCAGTGATTTTACTTGTCGCCTCATGCCAGACAGGGATATTTCCCCGGACTCGGATGAACTGACAAGCGACGATGACACTATTATCGGACCGCCCGATGGCTGGGGCGGACAAGAAAACATTCCGGAGGGTTAATCCCCTCCTTTTTTATTGTGTATAACTTGTTTTTGGCCTATTTGACAACTTTTGTCAAAAAAACTATAATTATCACTACCGTTGAAAAGTCGCTTTTTCCAAATAGACTGGCTTACCACACCGAGGTTGTAAATGTATATTAACGCAATATATGTAACGTAGGTCGTTTAAGCCGGTTTGTTTTGAGAGAGGGACTGGTCCCGTAGCGAAACGATTAATCCTCGTGACGAAACGGACTAACTGGTTCCGGGGTAGCGCAGCGGTAGCGCAGTTGACTGTTAATCAATTGGTCGTGGGTTCGAATCCCACCCCCGGAGCGAAGCAACAAGCCGACCATCAGGTCGGTTTTTGCGTAGCTCCGGGGAGCGACCAAACTGTTTTGGTCGCGTGTGGGATGAGAACGCCGGAGCGATATTTTGCGAGTTTACGGACGAGCAAAATCGCGAGGCGGTGGCCAGACAAAATTTTCGGAAGAAAATTTTAGTCGCGGCCGAATCCCACCCCCGGAGCAAAAAATATCATTCCATTTATGGAGTGATATTTTTTTGTTTTGTGGTAAGGATTCGAACGAAAAAGAGAGAAAACGGTTTTCCGTTGCGGCTTTTTTTATTCTTGACCAAACCCCAAAATTACGTTACTCTAACCCAATTGGTTCTTTAAACAACTTAATAAACGAGGAATACTATGAAAAAGCAAAACGTATTACGGTACTTTGTCATCACTTCTATCCTGGTTTGTATTTTTTCCAGTGTTCTCGCAGACACCACAGTGCCCAACAAGAACGGCAACGCTGAGTCTATTTTGGTGCTTGATATGCAATCCAACCAGATTCTTTTCACTCAAAAAAGCGACGAAGTAAGACCTTTGGCAAGTATTACCAAATTGGTTTCCGCTCTGGTATTGCTTGATCTACCGATAAAATGGAACGCTTATGCCAAAATTACAGAAGCTGATTGTGATTCCTTTTCGCGTCAAACAATTGCCGGAGAAATTTTGACACTACACGACTTACTAAACATTGCTTTAGTCGGTTCGGTCAACAGTGCTATGAAAGTGTTGGTAAAAAATAGTGGTGTAAGTAAAGAAAACTTTGTCGCCTTGATGAACAAGAAGGCCAAAAGTTTAAATCTGAATTCCTTGATTTTGGTCGAACCGTCCGGATTGAGTTCAAAAAATGTTGGGAATGCCAAAGATGTGGCAAAATTACTTAAAGAAGCTTTAAAATCCAAAAAGATTTTAAACGCCTTACAAACTGAAGTATATTTTGCAAAGCCTCTGCATAAAAAAATACCTCAAAAGATTTATAACACCAATTGGCTTTTAACCGGCTGGGTTCCAAGTGATTTTCCACCTGGTAGTATTGTCGGAAAAACTGGATTTCTCAAAAATATCGGCTATAATTTGACGGTGCGCATGGCTGACAACAAAAACCGTCAAATAATCATTGTGGTTTTGGGATCAAAAAGTTTTACTTCCAGATTTACTAAAGCGCGTGAATTGGCCACTCAGATATTTAACAATAATCCGGGGAGGAAATCATAGAAAGAAGGATTAGTAAAGTCAAGTAAGCACACTCTGCAGTGTTCATTCGTTTTCTGCCGTCCCAAATGGGGCGGCTTTTTATTTTGCCCAATTAACCCTAATGTGTTATTATTAATTCAAGTAAATATATACTTATGGACGGCAAACTCATAATGCTCGGCATGATAATCGGTTCTACCCTTGGCGGATATATTCCAACTTTATTTGGTGTTGATTCTTTATCTTATACTTCCCTTTTTTGCGCATTTATTGGTGGAATTCTCGGAATTTGGGTTACTTTTAAACTATCTAACTAATTTCAGTCCTCTACAGTGGACTGATCCGCCTTTGGCGGAAATTTAATTTAAATATATAGATCAAACTATTTTAAGTAATCCCTGGGTCATTATGGCCTTGGCTTTATGGACTATTCCATGGAAAGGCGTGGCTCTTTGGAAATCCGCCCGCCAAAGTGAAAAAACTTGGTTTGTTGCCTTACTTTTGATAAACACCGTCGGTTTGTTGGAAATTTTGTACATCTTCTTCTTTAGTAAGAAAAATAAAAAAACCGAAATTCCACAATAAAATTATGAAGAAAAAAGTAACTTTATCTTATTTGGCAACCAATATCTCTATTGTTATAGGTTTGGTTTTAGTTTGGCGAGGTATTTGGTATGTTTTGGACGGTTTGGATAAATTGATTTTTGGTGGAAGTCATACCTGGACATCAATTTTAGGAATTATATTGGGACTTATAATTTTATATATTCCTGATAAGGATCTAAAAGAAATCGAGAAACTTTAAACTTTATTTAAAAAAATACTCCGACTTTTTGTCGGAGTATTTTTATTTTTCTTATAACAATTGAAAACTCTTGGCCGGTTCCTTTACGCCGTTAAAAACAACATCTTTGATATTGGCCACACCAAATTGCCTGCCATCCAAAAATCCCGACATTGCGGCTTCGGCAAGCCACCCGGATTTTATCCAATCAAACAACCACTCATCCGTATATTTTGGCACATCTTGTCCCAATCCGGCACCAAGCATTTTTAACCAATGACGATTAAAAATTTCTTGCGAACCTATGGGTGGAGCCATAATTATAGGAACTCCTAGTGCACAATAAAAAGATAATTCTGAAGGTTTAGTCCAAAGAATATCCGTAGTTCGTAAAAGTCGATTAAACGTGGCAAAATAATCTTTTTTATGCACTTCAAAAATAATATTCAGATTTTTTCCGAGTGCTTTTTGTAATCCGTGTTGGACTATTTGTTTTTTAAAATAAAGATAAACATCGTTACGCGTACCGGCTACTAAATTAAAATTAATTTCTCCGTCCAATATTCTCTTATGCAAAGACAACAAAATATTGTGAGCCAAATCGCGCTGCGCTCCGGCTCCACCCACAGCAAAAGTCAGCGTGAGGGGATGTTTGTGACGAGCGTCTAGTTTGATATCTTTGAGAAAACGAACTACTGTATCAGAATATTTTTGACGATAAAGACGTTCTGGATCCAAATTTATAAGACGTTCGGCCAAATCACTTTTTAAAACATCTAGATTTTTTCCACCAAGATTTTCTTCAGGAAGAGGAAACCCGGTCAAAAAAATATTTTCTTCTTTTACGCCGTAGAGTTTCAGTCTTTCCACCACCCTTCGACAAGGGGCCAAATATTTTATTCTACTTTTTTTGGGATTAAGCGGCACCCAGGCACGAGAAATATCCGCATCGCACAATACACAATAAATTTCATTTTTGAAACCGTGTTCTTCGGCAAAAAATGCCACTGTAAAAAAAGTGGTAATAAGAGGAATATTTTCTTGATTCAAGTAATTAATAAAATCTTTACCCCAACCTTTTTTAATCAAACGGTAAATTTGAGTAACTTGTAAAATGGGACGACTTAGATCACGACGCGGATAAAACCAAGGTATGGCTTGTAATTTGTCGTAAATTTTGAAAACCGGTTTACCAACAAAAGGAATATGCGTAAAACGAGATATAAACTCGTAAAATTTCCTAGTATTAATCCAGATTCTCCGATCTTTTTTCGGAATTCCGGGATAATTATCCGCATTTATTACTTGCCCGGTCGGACAAAGATGACGAAGCGGATAAGCCGCCCGTTGATGGCCGTAACCCATATCCACAGCCACTATCCAAGCTTTTTTTTGTTCCTCCATATTATTTTATTTTTGTCTTTTTAATCTTTTATTTCGCGCCAATAAAAAACCCATGGTTTTGTCAAAATGCGACGGGAAAACTTCCACGGTAAATCCGTTTTCCCGTAAAATACTTTCTATAACTTTAAAATTTTTGGTTTCTGTTTGGTGGTATTCCAAAAAAATATTTTCCGTTTTGGCGGCGATTGTGTCTATGGAATTTTCAAAAATTTCATACTCCCCGCCTTCAATATCCATCTTTACTAAAGAAATTTTAGAAATCTTTCTTTTATTGATAAAATCTTCAAAATTCTCAGATTTCACTTTTTCCGCCTTTTCACTTATCGGTAAAAGAGAATGGTTGTGGCTGTCTTCACTGATAAAAATTTTTATTTCTTTACTTTCTTTGCTCAAAGCCGTATTTTCCGGTTTGATATTTTTAAATTTATTTGCTTTTAAATTTTCTTGCAAAAAAAGAAAATTTTCTTTTACCGGTTCCAGAGCGAAAATTTTGACTTTCAAATTAAAAGCCGCCGCCCAAAGGGAAAAATATCCGGCATGCGCCCCCACGTCCAAAATATCATCTTGAGCGTTTTGAATTATTTCCACAATTCCTCGATACTCTTTAAATTTAAAAACTTCGTTGATCACACTATCATCAACGCCGTCACGTAACCACAATTTGATTTTCTTACCATTAACGGTTTCTTCTCTACTGTACATAAAGATATTATACAGGATTTTGATAAAACTGAAAATTATTAATATCTACCAAAAACGTCTCTATATTGTCTATCCTCATCAATAAACTATAGACAAATAACTAGTTGTCTCAGTATATTTGCTATTTTTAAGAATTCCAGAATTAGTATTGAATAGTACCCGACCGAGCTCTAATCCACGAAGCTCGGTCCAAGCGAGTAAAACCGCCAGAGTCGGCGGAGAATCCAAATTATCATCATTCATTTGAAAAAGCTGTTTATAGTTTCTTGTATTAATAACTTCTAATGTTTCGGAATTTTTTTTAACCGCTGCGTTCGCATAAAGCTTGTTTTAAAAATATACCGAGGCC
>CAYWMO010000038.1:0-5948 GCA_964459625.1 uncultured Gammaproteobacteria bacterium
TGAAACACCCATCAGTACTTTCTTTACCATCATAATGACAAATAATCTTACCTGTATCTCCGTAGACTAAAATAGATGGATTGGGGTTAGGATTGTATATTTTATTACTTTCTACTGGTTTCCAAAGATCATTTATTAGTTTTGTTGGATGCAATAACAATATGATTAATGTTTCATAAAGTCCAAGGCAAAATTCATTATCCTCCAAAACAACAAAGGCTCGACGAGGTGAACGATAAAAATGTCTTTGACCAAGTTGAACAGCCATAATAAGAATATCTGGTTGTATGTTGAATTTTGTTTGTTCCAATTCAAGCTCTTCCATCATTTGTCTTGTGTGTTCAGAATGGTCAACATCAGATAGTAGATTAGCACCAATATTACAACCTCCACTAATAATTTGGTTTAATAATGATATAATTTTGAGACAGGCTTCTCTGTATGTATTTGCAACTAATTGCCAACGAGGAATAGCAAACCATCCTTCAGCGCCTGAGGGTAAACTTTTTTTAATCTTTTGTCTATCAACATTGATTGTGTTGATATCAGGGAAAAAAATCTTCAAACTATCAATTTGTTCTTCTATGTTTTTCGGGACAAAATTAGGAACAACATGTGGTTCTGACGGAATATATTCTTCTTTAATAAATTTAAATTTATCAGTGACAGCTAAAGATTTCTTTTTAATCGAGCAGTTGATGATAGTGTTCTTAATTTTTTGCTTAATTTCCTCTTCTCTTTTGATAACCTCATCTTTTTCTTCTTTTGAAAAATTAATTTCAAAATATTTTAAGAGGTTTTCAATTTTAAATTCTTTCGGCAAAGTTTCCGAAATAAGGTGGTCGGTTTTTATTTTTGCGGAAGAATCAAGAGAAGGAATTGTTTTGTGCGGATTCTCTGCTTCTTCATCTACCATATCAATAATTTCACCAACAAGAAGATATATACAAAGACAGAAAAGAAAAAACAAATTAAACGATAAAAATTTTGAAACAATTTCTTCAGGCAAAATTTGTTCTATCAAGGGAACAAAAAATGGATACACTAAAAAAAGAATGTTTCCAAATACAAACAAGACTAAACACTTCTTAATTTTTTCTTTCATTTTAATCTCCGGTCGTATATGGCCCGACTCCGGCACTATTTCAATAAATTGTAAGGAACAAAATTTACTAACTGCACATTATAGCACATTTTAGCACTTTTGTCAATACCATAAAATGGCTAATATTAGCCATTTTCAAAACAAAAAACCGCCTTTTCAGGCGATTTTGTACTTTATTGCCCTGCCTGCCGGCAGGCACAGGTTTACTGCTTTACTGCTTTACCGCTTACAGGCTTACTTGCTCTATTTTTCAATTCTCTCACCTCATCCCTTAATATCGCCGCCAATTCAAATTCCAAATGATCCGCAGCCTCGCGCATAAGTTTTTCTTTGTCCTTGATAATTTCGTGCAACGGTCGGGCATCCCCTATCAAATCTAAATCTGTCACTGATAATTTTTTCGCTTTCTTTTTCAATCTCCCCTTTTGTTTTTCTTCGTTGAGAGTCAAACCGAAATCTTCCAAAATATTTTTTATAGTTTTTTCAATGGTCTTTGGCGTAATGCCATGTTTTTTATTATACGCCAACTGGATAGTACGACGGCGGTTGGTTTCGTCTATGGCTTTGGTAATGGAACCGGTAATATTGTCCGCGTACAAAACCACTTGGCCGTTGATATTTCTCGCTGCACGGCCGATGGTCTGTACCAAACTGGTGGCACTGCGTAAAAATCCTTCTTTGTCAGCATCCAAAATCGCCACCAGAGAAACTTCCGGCATATCCAAACCTTCACGCAATAAATTCACCCCGACCAAAACATCGGTTTTGCCTTTGCGCAAATCCGTAATGATTTGGATACGCTCCAAAGTTTCTATATCACTGTGCAAATAAGTGACTTTGATTTTCTTTTCTTTCAAGTATTCGGATAAGTCCTCGGCCATTTTTTTGGTCAAAGTTGTCACCAACGTTCTTTCGTTATTTTTGATTCTTTCTTCAATGCGAACCAACAAATCTTCAATCTGGGACCTGCCTTCCGGTAGGCGGGTTTCTTCGCCTTTTTTACCGGTGACCGGAGCGATAATAATTTCCGGATCAACCAAACCGGTCGGACGGACGATTTGTTCCACCACTTGGTCGCTCAATTTCATTTCATAATCATCGGGAGTCGCGGAAACATAAATAACTTTCTTGGTGCGGGCATCAAATTCTTCATAAGTAAGCGGACGATTGTCGCGCGCGCTGGGCAATCTGAACCCGTGTTCAATCAAAGTGTCTTTGCGTGATCTGTCGCCGGCAAACATCCCGCGCAATTGCGGAATAGTCACGTGCGATTCATCAATCACGGTCAAGAAATCCCCTACTCCGTAATTAAAATAATCAAGCAGGGTAAACGCGGGTTCACCAGCTTTTCGTTCTTCAAAAAATCTGGAATAATTTTCTATACCGTTGCAATAACCGATATTTTCAATGAGTTCCAGATCATAATTTGTTTTGCGTTTCAATCTTTCCGCTTCCAACAATTTACCGCCCCGCATCAATTCTTCATATCTAATTTTCAATTCATCTCTGATAGCTTGCAAGGCATTATTTTTTGTCTCTTGCGATACCACATAATGCTTAGCCGGAAAAAGCCAAACATCTTTACTTTCCCCTACCCTCTTGCGAGTCAAAGCGTCAAAAATTTCTATAGAATCTATTTTGTCGCTAAGCCCAAAACGATAAATTTTTTCTTCATTTACAGGTACAAGTTCCAACACTTGTCCACGTAACAAAAATGTCCCTCGTTTGAGTTCTCCGTTTGTTCTTTCAAATTTCATTTCCACGAGTTTTTCCATCAAAGTGCGGCGGTCCAATTTATCCCCGACCTCCAAATGCAGCACTGTGCGTTCATATTCTTTCGGAGAACCAAGATTATAAATTGCCGATACTGATGCCACGATTATCACATCTTTGCGAGTGAGCAGGGCTTGAGTACAAGCATGACGAAGACGATCTATTTCTTCATTTATCTGAGCTTCTTTTTCAATATAGGTGTCAGTGTGGGGCATGTATGCCTCGGGTTGGTAGTAATCGTAAAAAGAAACAAAATACTCCACCGCATTATCGGGAAAAAATTCTCTGAATTCATTGCAAAGTTGCGCGGCCAAAGTTTTATTATGCGCGATGACCAGCGTCGGCTTCTGAGTTTTTTCTATGACATTGGCGATAGTAAAAGTTTTTCCCGAACCAGTCACACCAAGCAATGTTTGTCTTCGCATATCAGAAGAGATGCCATCTACTAATTTAGTGATGGCCTCTGGCTGATCCCCGGAGGGTTTGTATTTTGAAACTAACTTGAATTTCATTTGAAAAAAACTTTACGAACTTTATAACTTTATAAACTTTATAACTCAATACTTCTTCTCCACCATACTCTGCACAATACCTATTAGCAGCAAATTCATTATCAAAGACGAACCACCGTAGCTCACAAAAGGTAAGGTAACACCCGTAACCGGCAAAATCCCAATATTAGCGCCGATATTGATAAAAAATTGAGTAAAAAACAAAGCGGCGGTTCCTGAAACAGTCAGTGCAATAAAATCATTGCCGGTTTTGGATGCGAGTGAAAGCAAACGCCAAAAAATAATCAGAAACAAAACCAGAATTACCGCCACTCCCAAAAAACCCATTTCTTCAGCAATAACAGAAAAGATAAAATCCGTTTGTGTTTCCGGCAAAAATCGTAATTGGCTCTGTGATCCAAATCCCAAACCACGCCCGAAAATATTACCCGAACCGACGGCTATGGTAGCTTGCATTACATTATATCCTGAACCCAAAGGATCATGAGCGGGATCGACAAATGTCAGTAAACGATCTTTTTGATAATCTTGTAACAGGAAAAACCAACTGAATATCGCGCCGGTAACAAACAGTAAAACAAAACCAATAATTAAAGATTTTTTGGCACCGGTCAAAAGCATCAAAGAAAACCAAATAGTGCCTATCAATACTGCCGAACCCAAATCCGGCTGACCCATAATGAGAGAAATTGGTAATAAAGTCAGAAACAATGTCCAAAAGAAAAATTTCGATTTTTCAAATTGCCGCCCAAAATTGGAAATCGTATAAGCAAGCATCAAAATTACTCCGACTTTGGCCAATTCCGCCGGTTGAAAAGAAAATCCGCCAAAAGAAAACCAACCCGTGGTACCGCGAATATTGTGTCCAAAAATTAAAACAGCCAAAAGAGCAAGAAGCGAAGCGTAATAAAACCAGCGCGCATAAGTTCTGAAAAAAGTATATTGGATTATACTGCCAACAAACAAAACCGCCATTCCTATCGTCAAAGCGATAATTTGTTTTTTGAAATAAATTAATTCACTTCCGCGAGACAAGTCCACACTATAAATAGCCATCAAACCAAAAGCTATCAAAAAAAATACGGCCGAAAAGAGAAGCCAGTCAAAACTCCTCCCTGAGAATTTGGCCAAACTGAACATATTTTATTTTTTTATCTTATCGGTTCAAAATATTCTCCGCGATCAAAATAATTGATGGAAGGATAAACAACAACCTCGTCGACAAATAAATTATCGGCAAAACTGCGCAAATCCACATTTTTGGTTTGCAAAGATTCAAATTTGTCTATTTTTAATTCCGCCAATCCGACAGCCGACCCGCCGCTTCTAAACTCTACAATAAAGTGTGGTTCATAATAATGAAAAGGACTATTTTTTGTCAAATCAAACTTGATAATGTTTGCATTGGCGCCTTCCGGGTGTAAAACGCTTTTAAACTCAAAATTTTCCACGCCAAATAAGTTTCTCTCCGCGATATAAGATAAAGGATCGGCGTAAAGATGGGCATTAATGCGTTTATAAACGATATTTTCCAAAATCAAAGTCGCGCCGAAATTGTCCACCAAACCGAATTCGACAATCGGCTTGGTTTCTTGTGGTAAAAGAAAACCGGATTTTTTGGAAGATTGCAACCCTCCTTGGTCAAAATAATAATCAAAAAATACTATGTGTTTCGGGTTGGGATTGGCCACTTCGGCCATCGCATCATATTTATTCACACCGGCTGAAAAAATAACCGTATCACTTACCGCCAAAGTTTGCGGAGCCAATGCCCTATTGATTCTTTCGTAATCGTCCGTTTCCGTCATTTGAACGAATATTTTTTCATCACGAGGAACTTCCACTATCAAAATCCATGCCGCCCTTATTATCGAATATATGACGGTATAAGCCGAAAACAAAACCAAAAAACCCACCAATAAACGATAAAGCAAAATCCTGTTATTCACATACCAAGCCGAAAATTTGAACTGTCCGGTGGTCATGGTTCCGGTCGGGTCTTCGTATTTGGTAAAACCGTTTTTAGCGATTTTTTTAGCCCCTGGAAGACCGGGTTTAACCGCGCCGGTTTTTCTTTGATTTAAATTGTTTTTTTGAGTATAAAAGTCCATAAGTAGATTTTTTAAATTTAAGATATTTTACCATTCTTTGGCTTTTTTTACAACAAAATCGTCTTGCTTAAATAAAACCCTTGATTTTTAATCAGTTTTATGGTATTATCCGCCCCGGTTGTTCTTTTGATTTCAAAAACCTGATGCACGGAGAAAATCATGACACGAAACACCTCTCGTGAAAAAATGGATTTCTTTTCTATTGGCAACGCAAATGAAGTGCTGATTTTTTGGTCGAATATCACGACAGAGATTATCAAAGAGAAACTCCGTCAAGATACCAGCAAAAAAATAGTTTTATTTGCTCATCATCCCGAAGAAATTCTGAGGAAATTCAAACGGGTTAGTATAAACCCGATTTATTTAGAAAGATCAATGCCGACATTGGTGATGATTGAAAAAAAGCGCGAGGAATTTATTGAAAACATCCTCAACGCTGCAACGGTG